>JBCBYE010000006.1:0-21197 GCA_039816075.1 Pseudomonadota bacterium
GATGCTCGGCGCCTTTCCGCGGTGGGAGGTCGTGCTGATCGCCGCGCTCTACGCCGCCGGCGCGCACGGGATCATGACGCTCAACGATTTCAAGGCGCTGGAGGGCGATCGCCGCACCGGCCTCGCCTCCCTGCCCGTCACGCTGGGGCCCGAACGCGCCGCCCGCCTGGCCTGCTGGGTCATGGCCGTGCCGCAGGTCGTCGTCGTCGCCCTGCTTCTGGCCTGGGGCGCGCCGGTCCACGCCGCCATCGTCGCCGCCGTCATGCTCGCGCAGCTCGCCGCCATGCGGGTTCTGCTGCGCGACCCCAAGGGCAAGGCGCCCTGGTACAACGGCACCGGCGTCGTCCTTTACGTGTCGGGGATGCTCGCCTCGGCCTTCGCGCTGGGGAGCCTGGCATGAGACCCTCCGCCGACCGCCTGTTCGGCCGTCCTCCGCACTCGCCGGCCGAGGCGGGCCTCAACTGGTTCGGCATCTTCCGCCTCGGCGCCGTGCAGCTCAGCCTCGGGGCCATCGTGGTGCTCGCCACCTCGACGCTGAACCGCGTCATGGTGGTGGAGCTGGCGCTGCCGGCGATGCTGCCCGGGCTGCTGCTGGGCCTGCACTACGCGGTGCAGCTCTCGCGGCCGCGCTGGGGCTACGGCTCGGACGCGGGCGGCTCCCGCACCGCGTGGATCATCGGGGGCATGGCGGTGCTGGCGCTCAGCATCGTCGGCGCCGCCGCCTCCACCTGGGCGATGCCCTCGCAGCTCTGGCTCGGCGTCGCGGCCGCCGTCTTCGCCTACTTCATGATCGGCGTCGGCGTCGGCGCCGCCGGCACCTCCACCCTCGCGCTGATGGCCACCACCGTCGCCCCGCGCCGCCGGCCGGCCGCGGCGACCATCGTCTGGCTGATGATGATCTTCGGCATCGCCTTCACCGCGGTGATGGCCGGCAAGGTCCTCGACCCGTTCTCCCCCGCCCGCCTGCTCGCCGTCGTCGCCACCGTCGCGGCGCTGGCCTTCGCGCTCAGCACCGCCGCGGTCTGGGGGATCGAACGCGCCGCCGTCTCCACCATCGCCGAGCCGGAGGCCGACCCGCCGCGCTTCTTCAAGGTGCTGCGCGAGGTCTGGGCCGAGGCGCCGGCGCGCAACTTCACCCTTTTCGTCTTCGTCTCCATGTTCGCCTACAACGTGCAGGAGCTGATCCTGGAGCCCTATGCGGGCCACGTCTTCGGCTACACGCTGGGCGAGTCGACCGCGTTGGCGGGCACGCAGCATCAGGGCGTCTTCGCAGGCATGTTGCTGGTGGGCGTGGGCGCCTCGGGGCTGAAGATCGGATCGCTGAAATTCTGGACGGTGGCCGGCTGCCTCGCCTCCGCCGTCTCGCTCGCCGCCATCGCGCTGGCGGCGACGACGCCGGCGATCCCGCTGCCCGGCGCGGTCTTCGCGCTCGGCCTTTCCAACGGCGCCTTCGCCGTCGCGGCCATCGCCTCGATGATGGGCCTCGCCTCGGACGGCGCGGCGCGGCGCGAGGGCACGCGCCTGGGCTTCTGGGGCGCCGCGCAGGCCGTCGGCTTCGGCCTCGGCGCGGCCGGGGGCGCGGCCGCGGCGGATCTCATGCGCGCCGTCATGGGCGACGCGCCGGCCTACGGCGCCGTCTTCCTCGCCGAGGGCGCCCTTTTCGTCGTCGCGGCCGCCATGGCCCTTCGCATTTCCATGCCGCGGCCGGCCTCGCCCGCCGCCGCGCCGTCGCAGATCGTTCCGGGAGAGTGACCCATGTATGACGTCGTCGTCGTCGGAGGCGGCCCCGCCGGGGCCACGGCCGCCGAAGATCTCGCCCGCCAGGGCCGCAAGGTCATGATGCTGGACCGCGCCGGGCGCATCAAACCGTGCGGCGGCGCCGTCCCGCCGCGGCTGATCGCGGATTTCGACATCCCCGACGCGCAGATCGTGGCCAGGATCAATTGCGCCCGCATGATCTCGCCCAGCGACAACCGCGTCGACATCCACATCGAAAACGGCTTCGTCGGCATGGTCGACCGCGAGCATTTCGACGAATTCCTGCGCGATCGCGCCGTCGCCGCCGGCGCCGCGCGCGAGACCGGCACGTTCCTCAAGATCGAGCGCGACGCGGACGGCACCTGGGTCGTGTGGCGCCCCAAGGCCCGGGGCGCCGAGCCCGTGCGCACCCCGACGCGCTTCGTCATCGGCGCCGACGGCGCCCGCTCCGACGTGGCGCGCGCGGACGTGCCCGGGGGCGACGCGATCCCCTACGTCATCGCGTATCACGAGATCATCAAGGCCCCCCAGGGCCTCGACGCCGCCCGCTCCGACTACGATCCCGAACGCTGCGACGTGGTCTATGACGGCCGCGTCTCGCCCGATTTCTACGGCTGGGTGTTTCCCCATGGCGGCTGCGCCAGCGTGGGCATGGGCACCGGCGTCAAGGGCATCGACCTCAAGGACGCGACCGCCCTCCTGCGCCGCCAGTCGGGCCTGGAGCATGCCGAGACGATCCGCACCGAAGGCGCGCCCATCCCCCTGCAGCCGCTCAAGAAATGGGACAACGGCCACGACGTGGTGCTGGCCGGCGACGCCGCGGGCGTCGTCGCCCCCAGCTCGGGCGAGGGCATCTACTACGCCATGCTCGGCGGCCGCTTCGCCGCCGACGCCTGCGAGGCCGCGCTGGCCAAAGGCCGCCGCAAGGAGCTGGCCCGCGCGCGCAAGCGCTACCTCAAGGAGCACGGACAGGTGTTTCGCGTGCTGCGCACCATGCAGGACACGTGGTACAAGAACGACGACCGGCGCGAGCGCTTCGTCAGCATCTGCCGGGACATCGATGTGCAGCGCCTCACGTTCGAGGCCTACATGCACAAGAAGCTGGTCTTCGCGAAGCCGCTGGCGCATCTGCGCATCTTCGCCAAGAACTGCCTGCATCTCGCGCGCCTGATCCCGGCGCGGGACGCGGGCCCGCAGGCCCAGACGCCGCCGAGCCGCCCCATGGCGGCCGAGTAGGGAGGACGCCGATCATGCTCATTCCCGCCTGGGGACCGGACGGCGTTCTGCGCCCCTGCGACAAGCTCGAAGCGCATGAGCGCGGCCTGCGCCACCCGGCGATCTCGGTCTTCATCATGGACGAGGACGGGCGCACGCTGCTGCAGCGCCGCGCGGCGGGCAAGTATCACACGCCCAACCTCTGGGCCAACGCCTGCTGCACCCATCCCCATTGGGGCGAGGATCCCGCCATCTGCGCCGACCGCCGCCTGCATGAGGAGCTGGGCGTCTCCCTGCCCCTCGAGCGCCGCGGAGAGATCGAGTATCGCGCCGATGTCGGCGGCGGCCTGATCGAGCACGAGGTGGTCGAGCTCTTCGTCGCCCAGACCCGCGCCGCCGACCTGCGCCCCCGTCCCAACCCCGACGAGGTGGCGGAGACGCGCTGGATCGCCCTCACCGACCTGCACCGCGAAATGGCCGAAACGCCGGAGCGGTTCACGCCCTGGCTGCGCATCTACCTGGCCGAGCACGCGGCGCAGATCCTGCCAGAGCACGCCTGAGCGGCGCCGCCCCATGCCCGACGGATCCCCGCAACCGATCCGCGTCGCCTCGGCGCCGGCGGCGACGCCCTGCATCTCGCTCAGCTTCTTCCGCTACGACGGCCTGGCGCGCCGCGCCTGGGTCTTCGGCCGCATGGGGCTGGACCGCGCGCCGCTGGCGCGCACGCCGCGCATCGGCTTCGCCAAGCTGATGGGCACCGGCACCGGCATGGGCTTTCGCCCCCGGCCCGACTGGGGCGTCTGGACGATCCTGGCGACCTGGCCCGATGCGCAGGCGGCGCGCGACGGCGTCGAAACCGGGGCCGTCTGGCGCCGCCGACGCGCCCGGGCCGGGGAAAGCTGCACGCTCTTCCTCGAAACCCTCTCCACCCGCGGCGCATGGGCGGGGGAGGCGCCGTTTCGCCCGCGCGAGGCGCCGCGCCGCGCCGACGAACCCCTCGCCGTCCTGACCCGCGCCACCATCAAGCCGCACCGTGCGCTGCGGTTCTGGTCGCAGGTGCCGGCGGTGGAGGACGACCTCTCCGCCTGCCGCTCGCTTCTGTTCCAGAAAGGGATGGGAGAGGTGCCGTGGCTGCACCAGGTCACCTTCAGCGTCTGGCGCGACGCGGCGGAGATGACGCGCTTCGCCCACAGCGCCGGCGCCCACAACGCCGCCGTGCGCGCCGCCTATGACGGCGGCTGGTTCAGCGAAAGCCTCTTCGCCCGCTTCGCCGTCACCGGCGCGACGGGCCTGTGGAACGGCCGCCCGCCGCTCTGACGGTTCAGGCGGCCGCCGCCGTCTTGGCCCGCCCGACCACGTAGGCGTCCACCGCCTCGCGCTGCTCGGCCGTCAGCTTCAACCCCAGCTTGGTGCGCCGCCACAGAAAATCTTCGCCCGTTCGCACCCATTCGCGGTCGATGGTCCAGTCCAGCTCCCGCTGCGTGACGCCGGGGGCGAAGGCCTCGCCCAGATCCGCCGCCGTGCGCGCCTCGCCCAGAAGGCGGCGCGCATCGACGCCGTAGGCCCGCACCAGCCGCAGCGCCCAGGCCGCATCGAGGAACGGATGCCGCTCGCGCAGCTCCGCGCACAGCGCCTCCACCCCGTCATGGGGGAAATCTCCGCCCGGCAGGGGCGCGCCGGCGGTCCAGATCCCGCCCCGGGGCTTCAGATGCGCGCCGATCTTGGCCAGCGCCGCCTCGGCCAGCCGTCGATAGGTGGTGATCTTGCCGCCGAAGATGGTCAGCACCGGCGCGCCGCCCGTCGCATCCTCCGACAGGACATAGTCGCGCGTCGCCGCCGTGGCCGAGGAGGCGCCGTCGTCATAGAGCGGCCGCACCCCGGCATAGGTCCACACCACGTCCTCGTCGGTCACCGGCCGTTCGAAGTACTGCGAGGCGAAGTCGAGCAGATAGCGACGCTCCTCCGCAGTGCATTCGGGCCGCCGGTCCGGATCGTCATGCTCCGCATCGGTGGTGCCCAGCAGGGTGAAGTCGCCCTCGTAGGGGATGGCGAAGATGATCCGCCCGTCCGTTCCCTGAAAGAAATAGCAGCGGTCGTGATCGAACAGCTTGCGCGTCACCAGATGACTGCCGCGCACCAGACGCGTCTTTTCCCGGCTGTTGGACCGCACCACGTTCTGCAGCACCGCGCTCGCCCAGGGGCCGCCGGCATTGACCAGGTAGCGCGCCGTCGCGCTGCGCCGGGCGCCGGTCTCCACATCCTCCAGCAGCAGGGTCCAGCGGTCCGGCCCGCGATCGGCCGACACGACCCGCGTGCGCGTCATCACCTGCGCGCCGCGGTCGGCGGCGTCGCGGGCGTTCAGAACCACCAGCCGGGAATCCTCCACCCAGCAGTCCGAATACTCGAACGCCTTGGCGAACCGCGCCTGCAGCGGCGCGCCCGCGGGATCGCCGCGCAGGTCCAGCGTGCGCGCGCCCGGCAGGATCTTGCGCCCGCCCAGATTGTCGTAAAGGAACAGGCCGAGGCGGATCAGCCAGGCCGGCCGCCGCCCCTTCATCCACGGCATGAAGATCGACAGCAGGCGCGAGGTCGGCGTCTCCGCGTCGAAGCGCATGTCGGACGAGTAGGGCAGCACGAAGCGCATCGGCCAGCTGATATGCGGCATCGCCCGCAGAAGCACTTCGCGCTCCTCCAGCGATTCGCGCACCAGGCGGAACTCGAAGTACTCCAGATAGCGCAGGCCGCCATGGAACAGCTTGGTGGAGGCCGAGGACGTGGCCCAGGCCAGGTCCTTCATTTCCGCCAACGCCACCGACAGGCCGCGGCCGGCGGCGTCGCGCGCGATTCCGCAGCCGTTGATGCCGCCGCCGATGACGAAGAGATCGACGTCGGGGCTTTCGGTTTCGTTTTCGTTTCGGTCAGCCTGCGGCGGCATGAAGCTCCTCCGCTGTTTCGGCGAGCAGGATCTCGGTCCCCCCGCGGGCGGCCGCCTGGGCGAATCCGGGCGGCGGCTTTTGATCGGTGACGACATAGTCCAGGTCGCCCACGTCGCAGATGCGCACCGGCGCGGTGCGGTCGAACTTGGACCCGTCGCAGACCAGGATGCGCGTGCGGGAATTGCGCAGGATCGCCCGCGCCACCGAGACCTCGCGCGCGTCGAAATCCAGAACCGCCCCGTCCGCATCCAGGGCCGAGGCGCCGATGACCGCGAAATCGACCTTGTAGCGAGAGATGAAGTCGACCGCGTCCTCGCCCACGATGGCCCCGTCGCTGAGACGCACCGCGCCCCCGACCAGGATCAGCTCGCGGCAGTCGGCGCCCATCAACGTGTTGATGATGTTTATGTTGTTCGACATCACCACCAGGCCGGCATGGCCCTTGATCGCCTGCGCCACCCGTTCGGTCGACGTGCCGATGTTCAGCGTCACCGAACAATCGTTGGGGATCAGCTGCGCGGCGAGCGCGCCCATGGCCGATTTCTGACGGCCGCGCAGGCGCCGCCGTTCCTCGTATTGCCGGTTGGACACCGCCTCGATCCGGCGCGCCCCGCCATGGGTGCGCGCCAGCAGGCCCTGGCCGCTCAGCTGCCGCAGATCGGCGCGGATCGTCTGCGTGGTCACGGCGAAGCGGGCGGCCAGATCCTCCACCCCCACGCGGCCATGCTCGCGCAGCATCTCCAGAATCGCCTCGTGCCGCGCGCCGATGTTCACGCCGTCCTCCGCTTTCGCATGTCGCAACATAGGCTTCATACGAAAGAAAATCAACGATCTGGATTTTCGTTTGACTTTCGTAGCGCGCTGCGGAACAGAATGTCGACCGGGGCGAAACCCGGCACGACGGGTCTCGGCCCGAACCAAACGACGACGGGTCTCGGCCCGAACGGAACCACCACGGGCCTGCGCCCGAACCAAACGACGACGGGCCTGCGCCCGAACCAAACGACGACGGGCCTGCGCCCGAACAAAACCCCGGGTCTCGACCCGCATAAAACGAAGTCAGGGAGGATGCGATGCGCAAGCATCTGCTTTCCGCCGTCGCGGCGTCTGCCGTGCTGGCGGGATCCGGCGCCGCTTGGGCCGACATGGCCGCGGCCGAGCGCTGGATCAACGATGAATTCCAGCCGTCCACGCTCAGCAAAGACGAGCAGATGGCCGAGATGGAGTGGTTCATCAACGCCGCTCAGCCCTTCGCGGGCATGGAGATCAACGTGCTGTCGGAGGGCATCCCGACGCACGGCTACGAATCCGACACCCTCACCAAGGCCTTCGAGGAGATCACCGGGATCAAGGTGAACCACCAGATCCTGGGCGAGGGCGAGGTGGTGCAGGCGGTGCAGACGCAGATGCAGACGCAGCGCAACCTCTACGACGCCTACGTCAACGACAGCGACCTGATCGGCACCCATTCGCGCCTGCAGCTCGCCTATCCGCTGTCGGACATGATGGCCGGGCCCTGGGCGGCCACCACCTCGCCCACGCTGGACCTCGACGACTTCATGGGCATCCAGTTCACCACCGGCCCGGACGGCAAGCTCTACCAGCTGCCCGATCAGCAGTTCGCGAACCTCTACTGGTTCCGCAAGGACTGGTTCGACCGCGAGGACTACAAGACCGCCTTCAAGGCCAAGTACGGCTACGACCTGGGCGTGCCCGTCAACTGGTCCGCCTACGAGGACATCGCCGAATTCTTCACCAACGACGTGAAGGAAATCGACGGCGTCGCCATCTACGGCCACATGGACTACGGCAAGCGCGCGCCCGACCTGGGCTGGCGCATGACCGACGCCTGGCTCTCCATGGCCGGGGCCGGCGACGTGGGCGAACCCAACGGCATCCCCGTCGACGAATGGGGCATCCGCATGGAGGCGGGCACCTGCAACCCCGTCGGCGCCTCGGTCGAACGCGGCGGCGCCGCCAACGGACCCGCGGCCGTCTACGCCATCCGCAAGTGGGACGAATGGCTGCGCAACTACGCCCCGCCGGGCGCCGCCGCCTACGACTTCTACCAGTCGCTGCCCGCGCTCAGCCAGGGCAACGTGGCCCAGCAGATCTTCTGGTACACCGCCTTCACCGCCGACATGGTCAAGCCCAAGTCCGAGGGCAACAACACCGTCGACGACGCGGGCACGCCGCTCTGGCGCATGGCGCCCTCGCCGCATGGCCCCTACTGGACCGAAGGTCAGAAGGTCGGCTACCAGGACGTCGGATCGTGGACCTTCCTCAAATCCACGCCCGAGGATCGCGCCCAGGCCGCCTGGCTTTACGCGCAGTTCGTCACGTCCAAGACCGTCGACGTGCGCAAGTCCCATGTCGGTCTGACCTTCATCCGCGACAGCACCGTGCGGCATGAAAGCTTCACCGAGCGGGCGCCCAAGCTGGGCGGCCTGGTGGAATTCTACCGCTCTCCCGACCGCGTGGCCTGGTCGCCGACCGGCATCAACGTCCCCGACTATCCCAAGCTGGCCCAGATCTGGTGGCAGCAGATCGGCGACGTGAACTCCGGCGCGTTCACCCCGCAGCAGGCGATGGATCGTCTGGCCGAGGAGATGGACATCACCATGGCCCGCATGCAGCAGGCCGACGAGGCGGCGAACGTCTACGGCGGCTGCGGCCCTCGGCTGAACGATCCGCGCGATGCGGATTACTGGCTGTCCCAGCCGGGCGCGCCCAAGGCCAAGCTCGCCAACGAAAAGCCGCAGGGCGAAACCGTCAACTACGACGATCTGGTGGCCCGCTGGGCAGCCGAGTGATCGCCTGACCCGGTCCCCGGCCGGGGCGCCCCGCGCGCCCCGGCCGACCTTTCGGAGCGTCCGGCGCCACCCCACCTCCCGGCGCCCGCCGCGCCGGCTCCCCTCCCCCCCAACCGCCGCGGACGCATGACGCTCGAGCTCAAGAACATCGCGAAGGTCGTGGGCGGAGCACCGCATATCCACGACGCCTCGCTGACGCTGTCCCCCGGCGGCTTCAACATCCTGCTCGGCGCCACCAATGCCGGCAAATCCACCCTCATCAAGATCATGGCGGGGCTGGAACGCCCCACCCGCGGCACGATCCACGCCGACGGGCGCGACGTGACGGGGATGAGCGCGCAGCGCCGCGGCATCGCCCTCGTGCACCAGTTCTTCGTCAACTACCCGCATCTGACGGTCTACGAGAACATCGCCTCGCCCCTGCGGGTGGCCCGCGTCCCGCGCGAGGAGATCGACGGCCGCGTGCGCGCCGCGGCCGACGTGCTGCAGCTCGGCCCCATGCTGCAGCGGCGCCCGCATGAGCTGTCCGGCGGGCAGCAGCAGCGCACCGCCCTCGCGCGCGCCATCGTCAAGGACGCGCGCGCCATCTTCCTCGACGAACCGCTCGCCAATCTCGACTACAAGCTGCGCGAAGAGCTGCGCGAACAGCTGCCGGACATCCTGGGCGAACGCGGCACCGTGGTGGTCTACGCCACGTCCGAACCGACCGAGGCTCTGCTGCTCGGCGGACATACCGCGCTGGTGCACGAGGGGCGCATCGCGCAGTTCGGCCCCACGGCCGAGGTCTATCGCCGGCCGCGCGATCTCGCGGCCGCCCGCGTCTTCTCCGACCCGCCCATCAACCTCGCCCCGGTGACCAAGCAGGGCGACCGCGTCCGCTTCGGCCCCGCCCAATGGCAGGTGCAGGGCGAGGCGGCGGCCCTGGCCGACGGCCCCTACACCATCGGCATCCGCCCGCACCACGTCGCCCCGACGCCCGTCGCGGACGCCGTGGCGCTGACCGGGCGCATCGCGATCACCGAGCTTTCGGGCTCCGAATCCGTCGCGCATTTCGACATCGAAGGGCGAAGCTGGGTCAGCCTCTCGCCCGGCGTGCACCCCTTTCGGGTGGGCGAGACGCATCAGTTCCACATGACGCCGCACCGCTGCCTCTACTTCGGTCCGGACGGCGCCCTGGCCGCGCGGGGGGCCGCCCATGGCTGAGATCCGGCTCGAAAAGCTGCGCCACAGCTATGCGCCCCGCCCCGAGGGGCCGGACGATTACGCGCTCAAGGAAATCGACCTGACCTGGCGCGACGGCGGCGCCTATGCGCTGCTCGGCCCCTCGGGCTGCGGAAAGTCGACGCTGCTCAACATCATCTCGGGCCTTCTGACCCCGTCCGAGGGGCGCATCCTCTTCGACGGGCGCGACGTGACGCACGCCGACCCCTCGGCCCGCAACATCGCGCAGGTGTTCCAGTTCCCGGTCATCTACGACACCATGACGGTGCGCCAGAACCTCGCCTTCCCGCTGCGCAACCGCGGCGCGGGCGAGGCGCAGATCGCCGCGCGCGTGGCCGAGATCGGCGCCATGCTGGAGATGGAGGACCGCCTCGACCAGCGCGCCGCCGGCCTCAGCCCGGACGAAAAGCAGAAGATCTCCATGGGCCGCGGCCTGGTGCGCGACGACGTCAACGTCATCATGTTCGACGAGCCGCTGACCGTGATCGACCCCGCGTTGAAGTGGAAGCTGCGCTCCAAGCTCAAGGAGCTGCACCAGCGCATCGCCGTCACCATGATCTACGTGACCCATGACCAGACCGAGGCGCTGACCTTCGCCGATCAGGTCGTCGTCATGCAGGACGGGGTCGTCGTGCAGATCGGCGATCCGGTGGAGCTGTTCGAGCGACCGCAGCACACCTTCGTCGGCCATTTCATCGGCTCGCCCGGCATGAACGTCCTGCCCTGCCGGGTCTCGGACGGCGGCGCGATGTTCGAAGGCCGCCCGGTGGCGCTCGAAGGGCCGGTGGTCAAGACCGGCGCGCGGCTGGAGATCGGCGTGCGCCCCGAACATGTGACCCTCGCCGAGGACGGCATCCCCGCCATCGTGCGCAAGGCCGCCGACATCGGCCGGCACACGGTGGTGGAGGCGCGCGTCGGCGACGCCCGCGTTCACGCCATCGTCGAGGGCGAGGCGCCCGAGCAGGGCGCCCAGGTCCACCTGCGCTTCGACCCCGCCCGCACCCGCGTCTACGCCGACGGCTGGATCGCCACGCAAGGGGCCGCCCGATGAAGACCGAGAACCCCCGCGGCTGGCTCTTCGTCCTGCCGGTCCTGATCCTGGTGGCCTTCAACGCCCTGATCCCGCTGATGACCGTGGTGAACTATTCGGTGCAGGAGACCTTCGGGAACAACCTCTTCTTCTGGCACGGTCTGGGCTGGTTCGAGGATATCCTGCGCTCCGAACGCTTTCACGCCGCGCTCGGCCGGCAGATGTTCTTCACCGCCACGATCCTCGCCATCGAGATCCCGCTCGGCGTCGCCATCGCGTTGTGCATGCCGCGCCAGGGCTTCTGGGTGCCGGTCTGCCTGGTGCTCATGGCGCTCCCGCTCCTGATCCCGTGGAACGTCGTGGGGGCCATGTGGAACATCTTCACTCTGCCCGACATCGGCCTGCTGGGCTACTTCCTGAACTCGGTCGTCGGGATCGAGTACAACATGACGCAAAGCCCGACGGCGGCGTGGATCACGCTGATCGTCATGGATGTCTGGCACTGGACGTCGCTGGTGGTGCTGCTGGCCTATGCCGGCCTCATCTCCATCCCCGAGGCGTACTACCAGGCCGCGCGCATCGACGGCGCCTCCAACTGGGCCGTCTTCCGCTACATCCAGCTGCCCAAGATGCAGCGCGTGCTGACCATCGCCATCCTTCTGCGCTTCATGGACAGCTTCAACATCTACACCGAGCCCTTCGTCCTCACCGGCGGCGGCCCCGGCAACTCCACCACGCTGCTGTCCATCGATCTGGTGAAGGTGGCGCTGGGCCAGTTCGACCTGGGCCCCGCCGCGGCCATGAGCCTGATCTACTTCGCGATCACCCTCGCGGTCAGCTGGATCTTCTACACCCTGATGACGAGGAACGAGTCATGAGAGCGCGCGCGCTCGTCCCCCTCCTCTACATCCTCTTTCTGATGCTGCCGATCTATTGGCTGGTCGCCATGAGCTTCAAGACCACCAACGAGATCCTCGGCGGCTTCTCCCTCTTCCCCCAGGTCTGGACGCTGGAGAACTACGCCGCGATCTTCACCGACCCGACCTGGTATTGGGGCTACATCAACTCCATCCTCTACGTGTCGCTCAACACGCTGATCAGCCTCGCCGCCGCCCTGCCCGCCGCCTACGCGTTCAGCCGCTACCGCTTCATGGGCGACAAGCACCTGTTCTTCTGGCTGCTGACCAACCGCATGGCGCCCGCGGCGGTCTTCGCGCTGCCCTTCTTCCAGCTCTACTCGGCCATCGGCCTCTTCGACACGCACCTCGCCGTGGCCCTCGCCCACTGCCTCTTCAACATCCCCCTGGCGGTCTGGATCCTCGAAGGCTTCATGTCCTCGGTCCCGAAAGAGCTGGACGAGACGGCGTATGTGGACGGCTACGCCTTCCCCCGCTTCTTCGTCACCATCTTCATCCCGGCCATCAAAGCGGGCGTGGGCGTCGCCGCCTTCTTCTGCTTCATGTTCAGCTGGGTGGAGCTGCTGCTCGCCAAAACCCTCACGGCGGTGGAGGCAAAGCCCATCGCCGCCACCATGACCCGAACGGCCTCCTCGGCGGGGTACGAGCTGGGCCTGCTGGCCGCCGCCGGCGTCCTCACCATCATCCCCGGCGCCATCGTGATCTACTTCGTGCGCAACTACATCGCCAAGGGCTTCGCCCTGGGAAGGGTCTGATGCGCCGCCTGCTCTACATCGCGGCCCTGCTGCCGGCCGTCGCCTGGGCGCAATCCGCCGGCTGGGGCAATGTCGGCCAGGCCCAGCCCGAGGTCGTCACCTGGTCCAAATGGTGGACCGAGCCGATCTTCGGCGGCATGTGGATGGCCTGGACCCGCGCGACGCTCGCCTTCTTCGTCTTCGTCTTCTCCACCGTCGCCGTCATGGCGCTGCTGGAGCGTCGGCGCCCCGGCGGGGACGAACGCGACGGCATTCTGGGGCTGACCACCACGCGGGGCGACCGGCTCTTCATCGGGCTGCTGGGCTCGGCCTACATCTGTCTCGGCTGGCTCGGCCTCGTCGGCTCGCCCATGTGGGTTCCGCTGGGCCTGGCCCTGGCCTGGATGGCGTTCTGCTTCTGGAAGGTCTGAGCCGGGCCTCGCGCCCGCCCGCTCAGACCGACACCGCCGCCAGCACGTCCTCGCGGCGCAGCGTCGCCTTCTCGCCCGAAAACCGCACCGCGCCCCGCTCCAGCACGCTGATGCGGTCCGCAAGACCCCAGGCGAAGTCGAAGAACTGCTCCACCAGCACGATGGCCATGCGCCCCTCGTCGCGCAGATGCTCGATCACGCGGCCGATCTGCTGGATGATGTTGGGCTGGATGCCCTCCGTCGGCTCGTCCAGCAGCAGCAGCTTGGGCTTCAGGATCAGCGCCCGCGCGATCACCAGCTGCTGCTGCTGACCGCCGGACAGGTCGCCGCCCCGCCGGTTCTGCATCTCCTTGAGCACCGGAAACAGCTCGAAGATCTCTTCGGGCACCCGCCGCTCCGCCCGCGGCAGGCAGGCGAAGCCTGTCTCCAGGTTCTCCCGCACCGTCAGCAGCGGGAACACGTCGCGCCCCTGCGGCACGTATCCCACGCCCCGCTGGGCCAGCGCATGGGCCGGCAGGCGGCCCAGCGCCTCGCCGTCAAGCATGATCTCCCCTCCGGAGCGTTGATGCGTGCCCGAAATCGCCTTGAGCAGGCTGGTCTTGCCCACGCCGTTGACGCCCATCACGCAGGTCACGCGCCCCGCCTCGGCCGCCAGGTCGACGCCGTGCAGGATCTGGCTGCCGCCGTAGTGAAGGGTCACGCCCCTGCAATCGAGCATCGCTCAGCGCCCCAGATAAACTTCGATGACCCGCGCATCCGCGGTCACATGATCGATGGAGCCTTCGGCCAGGACCGAGCCCTCGTGCAGCACCGTCACCCGGCACTCCAGCCGGCGCACGAACTCCATGTCATGCTCCACCACCACCACGGCGCGGGTGCGCGCAGCCTCCTTCAGCAGGTCGGTCGTGTGCTCCCGCTCCGCCGGGGTCATGCCGGCCGCGGGCTCGTCGACCAGCAGCAGGCGCGGCTCTTGCGCCAGCAGCATGCCGATCTCCAGCCACTGCTTCTGCCCATGGCTCAGCTCCCCCGCCTTGCGGGCCAGCTGCGCGGCCAGGCCGATCTCCTCGGCCAGCTCCACGACGCGGGCGGCGTCGGCGCCCGACGCGCGGAACCCGAGCACCGAAAAGGCGCCGCGAGGCTTGGCCAGCGCCAGCATCAGGTTGTCCTCGACCGACTGGTCCTCGAACACCGTGGGGCGCTGGAACTTGCGGCCGACGCCGGCGCGGGCGATGGCCGCCTCGGACATGGACAGCAGGTTGCGCGACTGCTCGCCCCACAGCACCTGCCCCTCGTCGGGCCGGGTCTTGCCCGTCACGATGTCCATGAACGTGGTCTTGCCGGCGCCGTTGGGGCCGATCACCGCGCGCAGCTCCGGCTCGTTGATCGAAAAGCTCAGATCGTTGATCGCCTTGAACCCGTCGAAGGAGACGGAGACGCCCGACACTTCCAGCAGCGCGCTCATTCGTTCGCCTCCCGCTCGCGCAGCGCGCCGGCGTCGGGGCCCAGATCGGCGCCGTGACGATCCGGGCTGCGCCGCTCCGCGATCAGGTCCACCAGCCCGCCGATGCCCTTGGGCGCGAACAGCGTCACCGCGACGAAGCTCAGGCCCAGCAGGACCGTCCACCAATCCACCCAGGCGATCTCGTAAAAGCCCAGATTGATGTTCGGCGCCTGCCCGCCGGTGAAATAGGTCGAGACGAGCGACACGAAGGCTGCGCCGATCACCGCGCCGTAGAGCCGCCCGCGCCCGCCGATGGCGACCCATACGGCCAGGTAGATGGAGGCGATGGGCGCGATCTCCGCCGGGTTGATGATGCCCGCCTGGGGGTAGTAGAGCGCGCCCGCGACAGCGGCGATCACGGCGGTCAGCGTGAACACCAGCAGCTTGAACGCCTCCACCGGATAGCCCAGGAACCGCACGCGGGCCTCGTCGTCGCGGATGGCGCGGATGACCGAGCCGAACTTGCCCCCGACCACCCAGGCGCACAGCAGATAGCCCAGCCCCAGCGCCAGGGCGGAGGCCCACAAGAACACCACCGACAGCGTGTCCTGCCCCATCGCCTCCAGATGCGGGATGTTCTGGAGGCCCGACAGGCCGTTGTTGCCGCGCAGCCCGCTGTCGTTCTGGAACAGGTACAGCGACAGCGCCAGCGTCATCGCCTGCGTCAGGATCGAGAGGTAAACGCCCGTCACCCGGCTGCGGAACGCCAGCCAGCCGAAGACGAGCGCGATCACCCCGGGAACCAGCACCACCAGCGCCAGCTGCAGCGGCAGCGAATGGGCCAGCAGCCAGATCGGCGGCAGTTCCGACGACCCGACCACGCCGAAGATCTGCGTGGCGATCCCCTCCTGCACCTCCAGCGGCGTGGGCGGCAGCACGGCGTTCGACAGGCTCTCCATCACGATCAGCCGCGTGCGCTCATACATCAGCCACATGCCGATCATGTAGCCGCCCAGCCCGAAGAAGGCGAAATGCCCCAGGCTCAGAATCCCCGTGTAGCCCCACACCAGATCCATCGCGAGCGCGATCAGACACAGGCACAGCGTCTTGCCCAGCGTCTTGATGAAGGACGTCGAAAGGACGCCGATCCCGAACGCCTCCGACAGCAGCGTCGCCCCCAGGGTGAACACCGCCAGGCACAGCAGAAACACCAGCACCGACGGATTGCGCACCACGAACGGAACGCGGCGGGGGGCAAGCGCGACGTCGCTCATCTCACGCCTCCGCCGCGCGGCCGCGCAGGGCGAAGATGCCCTTGGGGCGGAACTGGATGAAGAGGATGATGAACAGGATCATGTAGGTCTGCGCCGCCAGGGTGTTCGACGGGTTCAGCCACTCGATCCCCTTCTGCAGGCCGCCGATCATCAGCGCCCCCGCCAGCGTCCCCCAGATGTTGCCCACGCCCCCGACCACCACGGTCATGAAGCTCTGCACGATATACCCCTGCCCCAGCTCCGACGTGACCTGCGCAAAGAGGCCGATGGCCACCCCCGCGATGCCCGCGATGCCCGAGCCGAGGCCGAAGGTCAGCATGTTGATCCGGTTCGGATTGATCCCCATGGACCCCGCCATGCGCGGGTTCTGCGTCACCGCCCGCACCTCCAGGCCCAGGCGCGTGCGGTTCAGGATGAACCACAGCAGCGCCAGGATCAGCAGCGCCAGCACGAAGATGGCGATGCGGATCCAACTGATCGCCACCACGTCGTTGATCGCCCAGGCCCCCGACAGCCAGTCGGGCGAGGTCAGCGGCCGCGCCTGCGTGCCGAAGATGTTCTTGGCCAGCTGCTGCAGCGCGATCGAAATCCCGAACGTCGCCAGCAGCGTCTCCAACGGCCGATGGTAAAGCCAGCGGATCACCAGCCGCTCCATCGCCACGCCCGCGCCGAAGGTGATGGCGAAGGCCAGCGGCAGCGCGATCAGGATCGACACGGTGTAATCCGGCACGAACAGCTGCACCACATAGCCGGTATAGGCGCCCATCATGATGAATTCGCCATGGGCCATGTTGATGACGCCCATCACGCCGAAGGTGATCGCCAGGCCGATGGCCGCCAAAAAATAGATCGACGCCAGCGACAGCGCGTCCAGCGCCAGGTCCGCGGTCTGGTTCAGCCCCAGCGTGACCTCGATGCTCTCCAGCGTCTCCCGCGCCGCCGCGGTGACCGCCGGCGCGTTCAGGCGATAGACCTCGTAGAACGCATGCCCGGCCAGGGCCGTCTCGATCTCCGCCGGCGTCGCGGCGGCCGCGGCCTCGCCGGCCCGGGCCAGCGCCGCATAGGCCAGATCGCGCGCCTCCTCGGTCGACAGCGACGCCACCTCCACCCCGGCCACGCGGCCGTCGGCCGCCGCCGCCTCCAGCGCCGCGTCCCGCGCGTCGCGGTCGATGGGCGGCGCGATCGCGCCCGCCTCGGCCAGCAGGTCCAGCGCCTCCGCCCTCGGCAGATCCTCGCCCGGGGTCAGGCGGCGCGCCACGTTGGCCCCCTCGGGCGGGCCGTCGGCCGACACGACGACGGCGGCGGCCAGCAGCGGGTTCAGCGCCGCGCGCACGTCCACGCCCGTGTCGCCGGCGAACCCGCGAATGGCGGCGATGCGCGCCGCCTCGTCCGCGTCGAAGGCGATGGTCAGGATGCGCTCCGCCCGCGCCATGCGCGCGGCCAGCGCCGCATCGCCCTCGTCGTCCATCACCGCGCGCAGCACCGGCAGGTGCACCGCCTCGCCGCGCCGCTCGATCTGCTCCAGCGCGGCCGTCCGCTGCGCCGGGTCGGGATCGGACAGGCGGAACCGCACCAGGGCCGAGCCGATCAGGCCGCGCACCCCCGAATTGGGCTTGAGCTGGCGGAACGCCCGCTTGCTCTCCACCCCGATCTCGGCGCCGGTCGCAGGGTCGAATACCCGCAGCTGCCGACCCTCCGCCTCCTCGCCGAACACGAACAGGCCGCCCTTCTTGCGCCGCCACATCTCGCGGCCCTGCCAGCGCTCCAGCACCTCGCGCATCTCCGGCAGGCCGGAGGCGGCGAGCGCGTCGATCACCGGGCCGATGGTGCGGCGCGAGGGCTTGGCGATCTGGTCGCCGTTCTCCTGCAGCAGACGCTGGACGGGCGCGTCCGGGTCCTGCGCCAGGGCCGGAGGCGCGGACGCCGCGGCCAGGACCGCGGCGAGCAGAAGGCGCAGAAAGGTCATTGGAATTCCGCCGCTTGGCACGGCGCGGGCGGCGGGGCGCACAAGGCCCCGCCGCCCGGCCGCAAGGCTTCAGATCAGTAGTTCGACTTGATCTGCACGCAGGAGCCCGTGTCCTTGTTGTACATCCCGCAGCCCAGCTCGGCCCAGTCGGACATCAGGACGGCGCTCTCGGGCAGGAAGTCCGTCCAGGCATCGCCGGGAACCTCGGTGGTCTGGGAGATGATGTCGAACTGCCCGTCCTCCTGGATCTCGCCGATCAGGACCGGCTTGGCCAGGTGGTGGTTCGGCAGCATCACCGCCGTGCCGCCCGTCAGGTTCGGGAACGTCTGGAAGTACATGGCCTCGCGCACCGCATCGACGTCGGTCGAACCGGCGGCCTCGGCGGCGTTCACCCACATGTTGAAGCCGATGTAATGGGCCTCCATCGGGTCGTTGGTGACGCGCTCTTCGCCCATCTTCGCCTTCCACGCCTCGACCCACTCGTCGTTGGCGTCGGACTCGGCGGACTGGAAGTAGTTCCACGCGGCCAGGTGACCGACGAGGTTGGAGGTGTCGAGGCCCGACAGCTCCTCCTCGCCCACCGAAAACGCCACCACGGGGATGTCGTCGGCGGAGATGCCGGCCGCGGCCAGCTCCTTGTAGAAGCCGATATTTGCGTCGCCGTTGATGGTGGAGATCACGCCCACCTTCTTGCCGTCCGCGCCCAGGGCCACGACGTCGGCCACGATCTTGGACCAGTCGCTATGCCCGAACGGGGTGTAGTTGACGAAGATGTCTTCCTCGGGGATGCCGTTGGCCTGCAGATAGGCCTCGAGGATGTTGTTCGTGGTGCGGGGATAGACGTAGTCGGTGCCCAGCAGCGCGAATTTCTCGACGCCCAGCTCCTCCAGGAAATAGTCCGTGGCCGGGATCGCCTGCTGGTTCGGCGCCGCGCCCGTGTAGAACACGTTCTTGGAGCTTTCCTCGCCCTCGTACTGCACCGGGTAGAACAGCAGGCCGTTCAGCTCTTCGATCACCGGCAGCACCGACTTGCGGCTCACGCTCGTCCAGTTGCCGAAGATCACGTCGACCTCGTGCACCGTCAGCAGCTCGCGCGCCTTTTCGGCGAACAGCGGCCAGTCGGAGGCGGGATCCACCACCACCGGCTCCAGGTCGCAGCCCAGCACGCCGCCGTTCTCGTTCTGCTGCTCGATCAGCAGCAGCATCGTGTCCTTCAGCGTCGTCTCGGAAATCGCCATGGTGCCCGACAGCGAATGCAGCACGCCCACCTTGATGGGGCAGTCCTGCGCCGCGGCGGCGGTGGCGGACGCGGCGAGGGCCGCGGCGGCGAGAGGCAGTTTCTTCATGGATGTCGTCCCTTGTGCGCCGCGCGCTCTTGAGGGGCGCGGCGGCCTCCGCCGGGCGGAGGCGATCATGGTCGGCGCGGCGGCCTCCCTGGGGGCGCGCCGCAAGCTCGTCGTCGATCACCGTTGATCGTCCCGGTCTTCGCTGACCGGGCTGTGGGCAGGTTAGGCGGGTGCGGCGCTTGGTTGCATCCCAATTCAGCGACAACTGACCGCAAAGTCTTCGAATGCCCGCGAAGTGTGCAGAAATCATCGTCACACGCCTGTCAAATGCGCAGCCCATGGTCGCCGCGCGGGCAGCCGCCGTCGAATCGCAACGCCGAGGCGCGCCGGCCGGAGGGACCCCCGAATGCACGGCAACGATGTGGAGCACTGGCGCGGCGCCGCCGCCGACTGGATCGCCTGGGCGCGCACGCCCGGCCATGACGCCTTCTGGGCCTATCGCGACGCGCTCGCCGCGCTGATCGGCCCGGGCGACGGCGCGCCCGCCGTCGACATCGGCTGCGGCGAGGGGCGGGTCTCCCGCCTGCTGGGCGACCTGGGCTGGACCGTCTCCGCCAGCGACGGCGTCGCCGAGATGGCGGAGGCCGCGCGCGATCTCGCCTCCGCGCCCCGCATCGACGTCGCGCCCGCCAATGCCCTGCCCTATAAGGACGCCGCCTTCTCCCTCGTGCTGCTCTACAACTGCCTGATGGACATCGAGGATCTCGACGCGGCCCTGGCCGAGGCGCGCCGCGTCGCCGCCCCCTCCGCCCGCGTCTTCGTCTCGCTGGTGCACCCCGTGGCCGACCTGCTCGCCGACGACGCGCTCCTCGCCGCCCATCGTCACGCCCCCGGCGCGCGCAGCTACTTCGACGACCGCCCCATCGACGCCCAGGTCGCCTCCGGCGGCCTCGCCATGCACTTTTCGGGCTGGGCCCGCCCCCTCACGGCCTACACCCAGGCTCTCGCGCGCGCCGGCTTCGCCGACCTGCGCCTGCACGAGCCCGCGCCCTCCGACGACGCGGTCCACGCCCGCCACGCCAAATGGGCCCGCCTCCCCCTCTTCCTGTGGATGGAGGCCCGCGCCGCCTGACGCCGCGCCCCCCAAGACCGGCGAAAGGGGCGGCCCGACGACCGCCCCTTCCCGAACCTCGACCGACCCCCGGCGCCTCAAAGCGCCTCAGCGCCGCAGAATGTGCGGGATCACCTCCGCCCAGTACCGCGTGTCGATCGTGTTGTCCGGCGGCGTCCGCTCGCTCAGATGCGGGATCAGCCGGCCCCAATAGCCGTGCTGGATCGCATGCTCCGGCGGCTTGCGCCCGCTCAGATGCGGGATCAGCTTGGCCCAGTAGCCGTGCTGGATCGAATGCGCCGGCGGCTTGCGCTCCGAAATCAGCTTGGACCAGCCGATGGTCGTCGAATAGTAGCGGTGCGTCTTGGAATAGCCCGGCTCCAGCCCCGCGCCCAGCATCAGCGGCGCGTCGGACATCACGCCCGGCGCATGGTCCATCGACGGCGTCGACCGCTCGTAGCGCGTGGTCTTGCCCACGCCCAGATCCACCGGATCGTGCCGATCCGCGATCTTCATCGCGTTCAGCGCCGCGCCCACCGGAAAGAACGGGATGCGCGCGACCAGCACGCACTGCCCGCCCGACATCTTGTCCGCATAGGCGGCGGCCGTCAGGTCGTCGACCTCCGCCGCGCCCAGCGCCGCCGCGGCGCCGTCGCCGGCGTTCACGACGTCGATCATCTCGTCCAGGTAGCCGGCCTTCTTCAGCGCGGCGACCGCGGCGTCGGCGGCCGCACGGTCCGCATAGGCGCGGGTGATGATGGTGGTCATGTGGCCTCCTCGGCGGTTGGCTTCGTCAGGGTCGCGGCCCTCGGGTCCATTCGATCGTCACTCCGCGACATAGGTCGGCGCGCGCCCGCGTCCCGCCGACCGCCTCAGCAAAGGCAGCGCGACGAGCAGGGCGAACGCCAGGAACAGGATTTCGAGGGCGAAGACGGGAAGGTAGGGCGCCTCGGGCGCGCCCGCGGCCAGGGACGAGGCGTGCAGCGCATCGCGGATCAGCCCGCCCGCGGCGATGCCCAGGCCCGCCGCGCTCGCCTGAACCGAGCCCCAGGAGATCGGACGAG
>JBCBYE010000596.1:0-2991 GCA_039816075.1 Pseudomonadota bacterium
CACGACGTGCTGATCCAGCGCGGCGCGGGCGAGGGCTCGGGCTACCCCAACGAGGCGTACACCGCCGGCGGGGCGACCCTGGTCGACACGGCCGAGGAGGTCTTCGAGCGGGCGGAGATGATCGTGAAGGTCAAGGAGCCTCAGCCGCACGAGGTGCAGATGCTGCGCGAGGGCCAGACGGTCTTCACCTACTTCCACTTCGCGGCCGACCGCGAGCTGACGTACGGGTGCATCGAGAAGCGCGTGACGGCCGTGGCGTACGAGACGCTGGTGATCGACGGCAAGCTGCCGCTGCTGACGCCGATGAGCGAGGTGGCGGGGCGGATGGCGATTCAGGAGGGCGCGAAGTTCCTCGAGCGGCCGCAGGAGGGGCGCGGGATTCTGCTGTCCGGCGTGCCGGGCGTGGAGCCGGCGAAGGTGACCGTGCTGGGCGGCGGCATCGTCGGGGCCAACGCGGCGAAGATCGCGGCGGGCCTTGGCGCAAACGTGGTGATCATGGACATCAGCCTCGATCGGCTGCGGTATCTGGACGACGTGATGCCGGCGAACGTGCGGACCATCCACTCGAACCGCGAGTCGATCCGCACGCACTGCTGCGACTCGGACCTGGTGGTGGGCGCCGTGCTGATCCCAGGAGCGCGGTCGCCGGTGCTGATCCCGCAGGAGATGCTGGCGGACATGCGCGACGGCGCGGTGATCGTGGACGTGGGCGTCGATCAGGGCGGGTGCGTCGAGACGACCAAGCCGACGACGCACGCCAAGCCGACGTACGTGATCGACGGCGTGGTGCACTACTGCGTGGCGAACATGCCGGGCGCGGTCGGCCGGACGAGCACGCAGGCGCTGTGCCACGCGACGCAGAGCTGGGTGCTGAAGCTGGCGGCGTCGGGCGACTCGCCGGACGCGGTGCGGGCGCTGGCGGACGCGGACCCGGCGATCGCGTCGGCGGTGAACATGATCGAAGGCACGGTGACGCACCCCGGCGTGGCCGAGGCGTTTGAGCTGGATTGTGTGACGCTGAACTGAGGCGGGGTGGGGGCGGGGGACAGCGCGGCAAGCCGCGTCGCTAAATGGTGGCGTTGTCGGTGCGCGGGGTGCGGCGGATGTCGCGCAGGAGGATAGCGCCGGTGATGGCGAAGACGACGGCGGCGGCGGCGGCCTGGGGCCACATGCGCAACACGAGCAGCATCGGCAGCAGGAAGGTGCTGACCTGCCAGACCAGGGCCGTGGCGAGGCGGCCGAGGTCGGCGCGGTGCTCGGCGGCGTCGGGCTGCTTCCAGTCGCGGGGCCAGAGGCCGAAGGGCTTGATCTGTTCGTAGAACGATCGCTTGGTCGCGGGGTCGGTGTCGCGCGCGGAGAAGGTGCCGACGAGGCAGCCGACGAGCGATGACAGGCCGACGGTGGAGAGGATGAAGATGTCGGTGAAGGCGTTGTTCTGCACGAGGACGCCGAGGGTGTCGGGGAGGCCGAGGGCGGCCGGGCCGTTGACGAAGGTGAGGCCGAAGGCGGCGGCGAATCCGAAGGCGACGCCGAGGGTGAAGCCCAGGCCGTTGAACCGATGCCAGAACCATCGCAGGGCGAAGGGGATGAGGAAGGCGGGGAAGAGTTGGATGACGATCGTGACCCAGACGTCGACGACGCCCTGGGCGAAGATCAGGGCGAGGGCGAGGCCGGCGATGACGATGCCGATGGAGGCGAGGTAGCCGGCGATGACTTGGGTGCGCTGGGACGGTTCGCCGTCGGTTCGTGCGATCAGCGGGTTGACGATGTCGCGGACGACGTAGGAAGCGCCGGCATTGATGGTGGAGTCGAAGGTGGACATCGACGCGGCGAAGATCGCGGCGACGAGCAGGCCACGGACCCCGGGAAGGATCAGGTCGCTGGTCAGCACGCCGGGGAGGATGCGCTCGGGGTCCTGTTGGCCGATGCCGAGGTGGATGGCAAGGATCGCGAAGCCCAGCACCATCGGCCAACGGAACGCAAAGAGGACGGTCCAGAGCATGCAGAGCTTCTTGACGGTGACTTCGTCCTTCGCGGCGTAGAAGCGCTGGGCCATGTAGGCCGAACCGCCCGAGCCGCCTAGGCCTTCGAGGATGCCCTTGCCCGCCCAGAAGAGCAGGAACAACACAAAGGGTGAGTACTCGTATGGCCTTGGGATGAAGACGTAATCCGTGATGACGACGGTTCGTCGGGGCGGGTATTCCTCAGCCTGATCGAGAACTTCGATGGTTGCCCCGCCGGGTGAAAACGTGCCCGGTTTGTCGCCGAGCCCGGTGGTCATCGTAGGGATCGCCTGGTTGTACTCAGCCCCCGGCCACTGCTCCATCAACTCGGGCGAGACATACGTCGCCGCTAGCACGCTGATGTAGATCGCGGCGAAGCCGATCAGGACGGCTTGGAAGACGTCGGTCCAGATGACGCCGTAGAGGCCGGAGAGCAGGGTGTAGAGCAGGGCGACCGCGGCCATGGCGACGGCGCAGGTGGTTTCGTCGAAGGGCAGGAAGACGGCGAGGAACTTGCCGGCGGCGGCGAGGAAGAAGACGACCATGCCGACGGTGATCACCAAGTACGTGGCGGCGGCGGTGGTGCGTGCGGCGGTGCCCTGCCAGCCGGCGCCGAAGCGAAGGTTCATCCATTCGCCGGTGGTGACGACGCGCGATCGCTGGTGCCACTTGCCCATGAAGGCGAGGAAGACGGCGATGGGCAGGACGACGCCGCCGCGCATCTCGATCCAGAAGCCGTGCAGGCCGTAGAGGTAGATGAGCGTGATGATGGTCATCGTGCCGGCGGCGTCGAGGTTGGACGACATGCCCGACGCGCCGAGCGCCCACCAGGGGAGCTTGCGCCCGGCGAGGAAGTAGTCGTCGGCCGAGCGCGCGGCGATGCGCGAGAGCAGGACGCCGGCGGCGAGGAGGGCCAGCAGGTAGACGCCGAGGATGGTGTAGTCGATGGCGTGCATGGCGGATGCGCGGCGCGGGACGCGAGCTGAGG
>JBCBYE010000840.1:0-1671 GCA_039816075.1 Pseudomonadota bacterium
CCCCGGCGCCACGTCCGCCGGCGCCGCGCAACGGCGGCCGTCGCGGCCATCTGCGGGGAACCCGCAGGCGCGGGCGCCGCCCGCGCGCGCTCGCCGTGCGAGCGCATGGCCGCTTGCGCTCCGCCCCGGCCGACGACTCGGGCGGCCAGGCGACCGCTTACAAAAGCTCCACCGCCACCCGCTCGGTGTCGAAGGCCACGTGGCCCGACAGCGCCTCGGCGCCCTTCGCCGGCGCGTCGATGACCCAGGCCGCGCCCACGATGGGGCCGGACTTGGCCACGATGGTCAGAAGGCTGGCATGGCCGAGGCCGGGGATCTCCATCCCCCCCTCGCCCGCATCCAGAAACAGATCCACGTCGGCGCGGGGCAGGTAGACCACGGGCGCCTCCGCCCCCGGCAGGTCCACCTCATAGCCCGCCGCGCTTTCGGCGAGCACGGCGCCGCCGGCGCGCACCACATGCAGGCCGGAGGCGGGGCGGATCACGGGCGCATCGGCCATGGCATCGGCTCCTTTCCAAGGGGCGTTCGGTTCATCGACAGGCGCGCCTTGCGCGCGCTCACAACGGCGCGCAGGCCGCGTCCAGCCAGGCCCGGTCCGCAGCCTCCTCCAGCCGCGGCGTCAGCCTGGCCCGCACCTGCGCATGATAGGCGTCCAGCCAGGCCCGCTCGCCCGGATCCAGCAGCTCCGGGTCGATCAGCCGCCGGTCGATGGGACAGAAGGTCAGCGTCTCGAAGCCCAGCATCTCCCGCTCCCCGCCCTCGGGCACGGCGGGCGGCGTCACATGGATCAGGTTCTCGATGCGGATGCCCCATTCGCCCGGCCGGTAGCAGCCCGGCTCGTTCGACAGGATCATCCCCGGCTCCAGCGGCACGGTGGAACGGCGCGACAGGTTCTGCGGCCCCTCATGGGTGCCCAGAAAGCTGCCCACCCCGTGCCCCGTGCCGTGATCGTAGTCCAGCCCCGCCCGCCACAGGGCCGCGCGCGCCAGCGCGTCCAGATCGCGCCCCGCCAGCCCCGCGGGCCAGCGCGCCCGGCTGATGGCGATCATGCCCTTGAGCACCAGCGTCGCGGCGCGGATCGCCGCCGGCGGCGCCGGGGCCGGGGCCGGCCCCGTGGCGACGGTGCGGGTGATGTCGGTCGTGCCGTCCTGGTATTGCCCGCCGCTGTCCACCAGCAGAACGTCGCCGGGCGTCACCGCGCGGTTCGTCGCCTCCGTCACGCGGTAATGCACGATGGCCCCGTTGGGCCCCGCGCCGCAGATGGTGTCGAAGCTGATGTCGCGCAGCGCGCCGGTCTCCGCCCGAAAGCCCTCCAGCCGGGTCACCACGTCGATCTCGGTCAGGCCGCCGCCCGGCGCCGTCTCGTCCAGCCAGCGCAGAAACCGCACCATGGCCGCCCCGTCGCGCAGATGCGCCTCGGCCGATCCGGCCAGCTCCGCCGCGGTCTTGCGCGCCTTGGGCAGGATGCACGGATCCTCGCCCCACACGATCTCCGCCCCCGCCGCCTCCAGCCGCCGCGCGACCCAGTCGGGGGCCGAGGCGCGATCCACGCGCACCCGCTTGCCCGCCAGGGCGTCCAGCGCCGGGCCGAACGCCTCCGCGTCGCGGGTCTCGACCTCGTTGCCCAGATGCGCCCGCGCCTCGCCCGTCACCTTGGCCGGCGCGCAGAAC
>JBCBYE010000408.1:0-4489 GCA_039816075.1 Pseudomonadota bacterium
CCCGATCCCGGCGCGACGGGGGAGGGCGGGCGGGCCGCGCGCCGGGATCGGGCGCGCCCTCGGCCGGGCGCGGCGCCTCGGCTCGATTGCGTCGAATTGAGGCTATCGGCGGTCTTTTCCTGCTGTCGGGTCATGCCTAAGACCGTGTGAACAGACCGCGCGGTCCGCCTTGCCCCGGCAAAGCGTCAACCAAAGTTGACGCATCACCGTCAACAAGACTGGACAAAACGCCGCGCCCCGAGTCATGCTCGGACCTTGGAAACCGGCCCGCCACGCCGCCCCGCGCCTTTCGCCCAAGCGCCGCCGGGGCCGCCGCCCGAACGGAGACCCGCCCGTGACCGACCCCGCCGCGCCCGCCGATCAGCGCCCGAACACCCCGACCCTCGACCGCGTCGCCTTCCCCTCGGACCTCAAGGCCTTCAGCGATGCCGAGCTCGCGCGCCTGGCCGAGGAGCTGCGGCAGGAGACGATCTCGGCCGTCTCGGTCACCGGCGGCCATCTGGGCGCGGGCCTGGGCGTGGTGGAGCTGACCGTGGCCCTGCACGCCGTCTTCGACACGCCGCGCGACAAGCTGATCTGGGATGTCGGGCACCAGTGCTATCCGCACAAGATCCTGACCGGCCGGCGCGACCGCATCCGCACCCTGCGCATGGGCGGCGGCCTTTCGGGCTTCACCAAGCGCAAGGAGAGCGCCTACGACCCGTTCGGCGCGGCGCACAGCTCCACCTCGATCTCCGCCGCCACCGGCTTCGCCATGGCGCGGGAGCTGGGCCATGGCGACGGCGGCGACGCCATCGCGGTGATCGGCGACGGCGCCCTGACCGCCGGCATGGCCTATGAGGCGCTGAACCACGCCGGCCATCTGGGCAAACGCGTGATCGTGATCCTCAACGACAACGACATGTCCATCGCCCCGCCGGTGGGCGCGATGAGCAAGTATCTGTCGCGCCTCTACACCGCCGGGCCGATGCAGGATTTCAAGGCCGCCGCCAAGTCGGCGCTGGACCTGCTGCCGCCCCCCTTCCGCGAGGGCGCGCGCAAGGCCGAGGAGATGTTCAAGACCGCCACCGTCGGCGGCACGATGTTCGAGGAGCTGGGCTTCGACTATGTCGGCCCCATCGACGGGCATGACATGGGCCAGCTGCTGTCGGTGCTGCGCACGGTCAAGTCGCGCGCCGACGGGCCGGTGCTGATCCACGCGATCACGCAGAAGGGCAAGGGCTACGCCCCCGCCGAGGCGGCGGCGGACAAGGGCCATGCCACGGCCAAGTTCGACGTGATCACCGGCAAGCAGCAGAAGGCGGCGAGCAACGCGCCGAGCTACACCAAGGTCTTCGGCGAGGCGCTGATCCGCGAGGCCGAGGAGGACGACCGCATCGTCGGCATCACCGCGGCCATGCCCGGCGGCACGGGCATCGACCTTTTCGACAAGCGCTTTCCCCAACGCAGCTTCGACGTGGGCATCGCCGAGCAGCATGCGGTGACCTTCGCCGCCGGGCTTGCGGCGAGCGGGATGAAGCCGTTCTGCGCGATCTATTCGACGTTCCTGCAGCGCGGCTACGACCAGATCGTGCATGACGTGTGCATCCAGAACCTGCCGGTGCGCTTCGCCATCGACCGCGCCGGGCTGGTCGGCGCCGACGGCGCCACCCATGCGGGCAGCTTCGACGTGGCCTATCTGGGCGCGCTGCCCAACATGACGATCATGGCCGCGGGCGACGAGGCCGACCTGATGCACATGGTCGCCACCGCCGCCGCGCACGACCAGGGCCCCATCGCGTTCCGCTATCCGCGCGGCGAGGGCGCGGGGGTGGAGATGCCCGAGCGCGGCGTTCCGCTGGAGATCGGGCGCGGGCGCGTGGTGCGCGAAGGGACGGGCGTGGCGCTGCTGAGCTTCGGCACGCGCCTCGCCGAATGCCTGAAGGCCGCCGAGGAGCTGGAGGCGCGCGGCATCTCGACCACCGTCGCCGACGCCCGCTTCGCCAAGCCGTTGGACCGCGAGCTGATCCTGCGCCTGGCGCGGGAGCATCCGGCGCTGGTGACGGTGGAGGAGGGCTCGGTCGGCGGCTTCGGCAGCCATGTGCTGCACCTGCTGGCGAGCGAGGGCGCGCTGGACCGGGGGCTCGCGGTGCGGCCGATGGTGCTGCCCGACGTCTTCATCGACCAGGACAGCCCGGCGAAGATGTATGCGCAGGCGGGGCTCGACGCGGGGGCCATCGCGGCGACGGCGCTGTCGGCGCTGGGGGTGGAGAGCCTCGGCGCGCGGCGCGGCGCCTCGCAGGGCTGATGGCCCACGCCAAGGTCCGCCACCTGGTTGCGGGCGCCACGCCGCAGGACGCGCCTATGGCCGGGCTGTTGCGCCGGCGGGCGGCGGGGGAACGCATTCTGGTGCAGGACCTGACGCTTGAGCCGGGCGTGGGCGCGGGGATGCACCATCATGAGATGGAGCAGATCGCGGTGCTGATCGAGGGGCGCATGGCCTTCGAGGTGCAGGATCCCGACGGATCCGTCCGCGCGTTCGAGGCCGGGCCGGGCGACATCGTGGTGCTGCCCGCCAACGCCCCGCACCAGGCCAAGGCGATCACCCGCTGCCGCCTGGTGGATGTCTTCAGCCCGCCGGCGGAACGCACCGGCATCGACGGTTGAGGCCGCGCCGGCGGGCCGGATCGATCCCGCCGAGCCCCTGATCCGAAAGCGCCGCGGACGCAATCCGGCGGGTGCGGAAGACTGGCCGGACAGATGGCGACGGCCGACTTGACACCGCCTTGCTCTCCAGAGCGGCCGCAGAAATGATCTGACTCGGAGAGAACACATCGTCATCGACCTCAAGTGGTTCGCTTTTGCAGGGGCCATGGTCACCGCTGCTTTCGGCACGCCGGCGCAGGCGCTGACCGTTACGAATGTGGGCGGCACGATTTATCAGATCGACTTCGAACCGGTGACGTTCGTCGCCACCGAGACCACACCCGGCGGCTTCGGCTTTTTGGTGGAGGACTTTTTCGTGACGGACGCCACCACGAACGGGGTGGCGACGAGCGGCGTGTTCACGATCGACATCAACGGAACGGTCTTGACAAGGACGGGCGGCGGAATTGGCGCAATCTCACGAGGCGCGGTAAGCTTCACGAACGACGAAGCGGACCCCAACGACCTTTGGGTCGGCGTTGGGATCGGATTAACGTCAGAGTACTTCTCCGTGACGTCCGGCGACGTGGTGACGTTCAGCGGGATCGGGCTGCAGTTCGACCAAAGGGGCGCGCTGCCGGGCGTGGCCGACGGCCCGTTTTCAGCGGTGATGATCGGCGTTGCCGGAGGCTTACACGCGATTTCCGACCCGATCTCGATCGACGGAGCGGCGCAGGTTCCGGTTCCCGCGGCGCTGCCGCTGCTGGGGGCGGCGATGGGCGGGCTGGGCCTGCTGACGCGTCGGCGCCGGGCGGGCTGAGGCCGAACGGCGGGGGCGCGCCGACGCAGGTCGGCGCCGCGTCCCCTCCCTCGATTGACGCGGGCGGCGCATCGGCCCCATGGAGGGTCCATGACGCCGCCCGTTTCCGTTCGGCTCGACCAGGCGCTGGTCGAGCGGGGCCTCGCCCCCTCCCGCGCCCGCGCCCGCGCTTTGATCGAGGCGGGCGCCGTGCGGCTGGGCGGCGCCGTGGCGCGGCGGCCCTCGCAGAAGGCGCCGCCTGACGCGCCGCTGGACGTGATCGCGGATCCCTGTCCCTGGGTCTCCCGCGCTGGGCTGAAGCTGGATCATGCGCTGGAGGCGTTCGGGCTGACGCCCGAGGGGCTGGCGCTGGACCTCGGGGCCTCCACCGGCGGCTTCACCCAGGTGCTGCTGGCCCGAGGCGCCGAGGCCGTGATCGCCGTGGAGGTGGGCCACGGCCAGATGGCGCCGGCATTGCAGGCGGATGCGCGCGTCGACCTGCGCGAGGGCGTCAACGCCCGCGCCCTGCCCGAGGGGCTGCCGCGGCCCGATTGGGTGACCGCGGATCTGTCCTTCATCGGGCTGGAGACGGCGCTGCCCCCGGCGCTGGCGCTGGCCCGGCCCGGCGCGACGCTGGTCGCCCTCGTCAAGCCGCAATTCGAGGTCGGGCGCGCACGCCTGGGCAAGGGCGGCGTGGTGCGCGACCCGGCGGCGCGGGCCGAGGCGGCGGCGCGCATCGCGCGGTTCCTGGAGACGTCCGGCTGGCGGGTGCTGGGCGAGACCGAGAGCCCCATCGAGGGCGGCGACGGCAACCGCGAGGCGTTGATCGCCGCGCGCAAGGCGGAGGACGCGGCATGAGCGGCCCGCCCGACCGCGCCCCCGATACCGCCCCGGAGACGGCCCCCCATTCGGCGAAAGTTCCGCCAAAAGATCCGGCGAAAGATCCGGCGACCGATCCTGCGGCGGCGGCGCCCGCGGAGGTCGAGATCGAGGTCGAGCGCCTCGGCCGCCACGGCGACGGCATCGGGCGGGCGGACGGCGCGGCGGAGGCGCCCGAGCTCTTCG
>JBCBYE010000325.1:0-5439 GCA_039816075.1 Pseudomonadota bacterium
CCATGCGCGGCTGGATTGCGTGCCGCTGGCGGTGGAGCGGCTGCACGCCGTGGGGCAGGCGGGCGCGCTGCCGGCGGAGCGCATCGCCCTGGCGGACCTGCTGGAGGCGCGGCTGCTGCTGCCGTCCGCCCAGAACCCGATCCGCGACCTGTTGGATCGGGCGGCCGCCAGCCTCGGCCGGACCGCGCCGGCGTCGCTGGAGATCGATTCCGCCCGCCTGCTGATGGATCTGGCGGCCGAGGGGCGCGGCCTTGCCGTGCTGCCCTTCGCCGCCGTGGCCAGAGAGGTCGCGGCCGGTCGCCTCTCGGCGGCGCCCATCGTGGCCCCCGAGATCCCCAGCGCGCTGAACCTCATTCATCTCAAGGACCGGCCGCCCTCGCGCATCGCGGCGGCGCTGATCCGGCTGATCGTGGCGGAGCTCGACGCCATCGTCGCCGGCGCGGCGCCGCATGGCTTCGTCGAAGTGACGGCCCCGGACCGACTGCGCGGCTGAGGCGGGAATGCTGAATTGCCGAAACGGCAATTCCCGACCCCGCGGGATGCCGATACCGTTTCGGCGAAACAGGGAGGCGGCATGCGCATCGGGGCGGATATCGGCGGAACCTTCACGGATGTCGTTCTGGTGGACGACGACACCGGCGCGTTCCGTCTGGGCAAGGTGCTCACCACGCCGGAGCGTCCGGACGACGCCGTCATCACCGGCGTGGCGGAGGTGGCGGGCGCCGAGGCGGGCGCCGTCTCGCATCTGGTGCACGGCACGACGCTGTTCACCAACGCGCTGATCGAGCGCAAAGGCGCCCGCACGGCCCTGGTGACCACCCGCGGCTTTCGCGACGCGGTCGAAATCGGGCGGGAGCATCGCTACGACATGTACGATCTGCGTCTGCGCCGGCCCGCTCCCATCGCCCGCCGACGCGCGCGGTTCGAGATCGCGGAGCGGGTGCTGGCCGACGGCTCCGTCCGCCAGGCGCCGGATGCGGCCGAGGTGCGCGCCGTGGCGGAGGCTCTGCGCGAGGCGGAGATCGAGGCGGTCGCCGTCTGCCTGCTCAATTCCTACGCCAATCCGACCCATGAGCGCATCGTGGGCGAGATTCTGCGGGAGGCTCTGCCGGACGCGTCGCTGACCCTCTCCGCCGACATCGCGCCGGAAATCCGGGAGTTCGAGCGCGCCTCCACCGCCCTGTGCAACGTTTACGTCAAGCGCATCGCCGAGCAGTATCTGGGACGGCTCGAGGCGCGCACGCGAGAGGCGCTGCATGCGGACGCGCGCCTGTTCGTCATGCAGTCCAACGGCGGGCTGCTGACCCCCGGCCAAGCCAGCGAGGCGCCGATCCGGCTGGTCGAATCCGGCCCCGCCGCCGGTGCGCTCGCCGCCGCCCATTACGGCGCTGCGCTGGCCATGCCCGGCGTGCTCAGCTTCGACATGGGCGGCACCACGGCCAAGGCCTGCCTGATCGTCGACGGCGAGCCCTTGCTGGCGCCGGAATTCGAGGTCGACCGGCAGTATCAGTTCAAGAAGGGCAGCGGCCTGCCGGTAGGTTCCGGTGATCGAGATGATCGAGATCGGGACCGGCGGCGGCTCCATCGCCCGCATCGACGGGCTGGGTCGGCTGACGGTAGGGCCGGACAGCGCCGGCTCCGTCCCCGGTCCGGTCTGCTACGGCGCCGGCGGGACGCAGCCGACGGTGACCGACGCGGACGTGCTGCTGGGGTTTCTGGACCCCGCCTTCTTTCTGGGCGGCGACATGGCGCTGGATCGGGCGGGGGCCGAGGCGGCGGTGGCCGTGGAGATCGGCGCGCCCCTCGGCCTCAGCGCGATGGAGGCGGCCTGGGGCATCCACCAGCTCGCCAACGAGGCCATGGCCTCCGCCGCCCGCATCCACGCCATCGAACGCGGGCGGGAGATATCCGCCTTTCCCATGTTCGCCTTCGGCGGCGCCGGGCCGGTTCATGCTTACGGCGTCGCGCGCATCCTAAAGCTGCCGCGCATCGTTTATCCCTTCGGCGCCGGCGTCATGTCGGCCGTCGGCTTTCTGACCGCGCCTCTGGCCTTCGATTTCGTCCGCTCCCACCCCATGCGGCTGGACGCGCCGGACTGGCAATCCGCGAACGCGCTGCTGGGCGAGATGGAGGCGGACGGGCGGGCGCGGCTGGAGGAGGCGGTAGGCGAGGGAACGATCCATTTCCGCCGCACCGCCGACATGCGCTATCGCAAGCAGGGCTTCGACATCTCCGTGCCCCTGCCGGAGGGGCCGCTCGGCGATGATAGCCGCGCCGAGATCCTCGCGGCGTTCGAGACGAGCTACGAACAGCTTTACGGCCATATCATCCCGGACACGCCGGTGGACGTGATGTCCTGGCGCGTCGTCGCCTCGGGCCCGCGCCCGGACCTGCACCTGCCCAAAGGCGCCGCCTCGATAGGGGCGGCGCGCAAGGGCGCGCGGCGCATCCACGTGCTTGGGCAGGGTCTGACGGAAGTTCCGGTCTACGACCGCTACGCCCTCGCCGAAGGCGACGCGCTGAGCGGGCCGGCCATCATCGAGGAGCGCGAATCCACCGTCGTCGTCAACGGCCCCGGCGCGATCCGCGTGGACGCCCACCGCAACCTGATCGTCGACCTGGAGGGCGCGTCATGAGCCTCGACCCCATCACGCTCGACATCATGTGGGGCCGCATGATCGCGACGGTGAACGAGCAGGCGGCGGCGCTGATGCGCTCCTCCTTCACCTCGATCGTGCGCGACGCGGGGGACCTTTCGGCCTGCGTCTTCGACCGGCGCGGGCGCATGGTGGCGCAGGCGGTCACCGGCTCGCCCGGCCACATCAACTCCATGGCCACGGGCATGGCCCATATCGTGGAGGCGTTCCCGGTCGATACCCTCTCCCCCGGCGATGTCATCATCACCAACGACCCTTGGCTGACGGTCAGTCAGCTGCACGACATCACCATCGCCACGCCCGTTTTCCGCCACGGCCGCTGCGTCGCCCTCTTCGCCAACTGCTGCCACGCGCTCGACATCGGGGGCCGCGGCCTCTCGGCCGACGCGCGCTCGATCTACGAGGAAGGGCTCTATCTGCCCATCATGAAGCTGCACGAGGCGGGGGCGCCCGTGCGCCCGATCTACCGCATCATAGAGGCCAATGTCCGCACGCCCGAGGAGGTGATCGGCGACATCCACGCCCAGATCATCGCCAACGAGGTCGGCGCCCGTCAGCTGGGCGGGTTCCTGGAGGAGTTCGGCCTCGACGATATCGAGGACGTGGCCGACGCCATCGTCGACCGCTCCGAACGCGCCACCCGCGCCGCGATCGCAGCGCTGCCCGACGGCGCCCACGCCTTCGAGATCACGCTGGACGGCGTCGGATCGCCCATCACCCTGCGCTGCGCCGTGCGGATCGCGGGGGACGGCATCGCGGTGGACTACACAGGGTCGTCGCCCACCGTCGATCTCGGCATCAATGTCGGCTTCAACTACACCGTCGCCTACACGACCTATGGCGTGAAATGCGCCATCGCGCCGGAGGTTCCCATGAACGCCGGCGCCTTCGCGCCCATCGAGACGCTGGCGCCCAAGGGCTGCATCCTGAACGCGCAATCCCCGTCCGCGGTCGCCGGGCGGCACACGGTGGGCCACTTCCTGCCTTCGGCCATCATGGGCGCGCTCAGCGGCATCCTGCCGGACAAGGTCATGGCCCCAGGCGCCGACAGCCTGTGGAACACGCACATCGCCGGGCACGACCTGGGGGGAGAGACATTCTCCTACACCTGGTTTTCGACCGGGGGCACCGGCGCCCTGCGCGGGCAGGACGGGCTCTCGGCCACCTCCTATCCCAGCGGCGTCGCCGGCGTGCCGGCGGAGATCATCGAGGCGCTGACCCCCCTCGTCGTCCACCGGCGGGAGCTGCGCCCCGATAGCGGCGGGCCGGGCGAGCACCGCGGCGGCCTCGGGCAGACCATGGAGGTCGAGGTGCGCACCGAGCGCCCCTACCTTTTCTCCGGCGTCTACGAGCGCTGCGAGCATCCCGCCCCCGGCCTCGACGGCGGCCGCCCCGGCGCCACCGGCGCGGTGGAGACCCAGAACGGCGAGGTCGTGCAGCCCAAGATCAGCCGCATGCTGCCCCCCGACACCATCGTGGCGCTGCACATCCCCGGCGGCGGCGGCTTCGGCGACCCCGCCCGGCGCGACGCGCAGGCGCTCGCCCAGGACATCGCCGACGGCTACGTCACGCCCGAAGCCGCACGCCGCGACTACGGCGCGGACGTCTGACCCTCGCCCGTCCCACGCACAGGAAACCGCAAAGCCATGGCCAAGCATCCCGAATTCCACAACCTCGACGACGCGTCCGACGCCATCGTCCGTCAGCTCGCCGAGGGTCTTTCCGCCGCGATCTATCCGGGCGACCAGGCGATGATCTCCATCGTCTCGGCCGAGCCGGGCGCGGAGGGCAAAATCCACCAACACCCCGAAGAGCAGTGGGGGGTCTGCCTCGACGGCTCGGGCGTGCGCGTGCAGGGCGAGGACGAGATCCCCTTCGCCAAAGGCGACTTCTGGCGCACGCCCGGCGGCGTGCCGCACACGATGCGCGCCGGCCCGGACGGCTGCCGCATCCTCGATGTCTTCGCCCCGCCGAGGGAAGAGTACCGAAAGCCGGGCGCCGGATTCGGGGACGGCTGAGATGCCGGTTCACCTGCACGACGCCCCCTTCGAGCGCCTGGGCAAGGACGAGCTGGCCGCGTGGCAGGGGGCGGAGGCGGCCGCCGTCTCCGACTGCCTCGATCGGTCCATGGCCATGGATGCCGGCATGTCCCCGCTCGATCCAGGCATGCACGTCGTCGGCCATGCGCGCACCGTGCGCTGCATGGCCGCCGACAACGGCGCCCTGCACGCCGCGCTCACGGTTCTGGCGCCGGGCGAGGTGCTGGTGGCCGAGGCCGGCGGCTACCTGGGCAACGCCGTTTGGGGCGGCCTGATGACCGAGGCGGCGCGTCGGAGCGGCGTCGCCGGCCTGATCCTCGACGGGGCGGTGCGCGACACGGCGGAGATCGTGGCCGCCGGCTTCCCATGCTTCGCCCGCGGCGCCACCCCCGCGGGACCGCACAAGGGGTTCGGCGGCGCCATCGACGTGCCCATCGCCTGCGGCGGCGTCGCGGTGCGTCCGGGAGACCTGATCGTCGCGGATGCCGACGGCGTCGCCGTCGTGCCGCTGGAGCGGGCGGAGGCCGTGCTCGCCGCCTACCGTGCGCTCAAGGCGAAGGAGGCGGGCGCCCTCGCCGCGCTCGACGCGGGCGGCACGCTCGCCGAGATCTACGGCGTGCCTGAGATCACGCGGGTCCCGTCGCCATGACCGATGGGGCGCCGTCCGCGCTCAGGGCGGAGCGCGCTGCGCTGCGCGTCCTCGGCGTGCCGCTGGAGATCGCGGCCCTGCGCCGGGATGGACC
>JBCBYE010000687.1:0-2410 GCA_039816075.1 Pseudomonadota bacterium
AGCGCGAGGGCGATCAGCGTGCCGGCGGCGACGACGGCCCAGATGGCGTCGGGCGGCAGAACGAAGGCGAGCGCGAGAGGCACGCCGACGTAGAGCGCGGCGAGCTCGGCCCAGAGGCGCGACGGCGAGGCCGCCGCCGGGGCGGCGGCGGGCGGGGCGACGTCCGAGACTTCGGCGGGGGCGCTCATGCGGGGGAAGTAACGCCGGGGGTGGCGGACGCAAGCGCGATCCGCCGCCTTCTCCGGCGCGGAGTCGCAGCGTCGCGGCGTCGCGGTCGGGGCCGCGAGGTCGCGCCGCCGTGAGGTGGACCGAGGGCCCTGGGTCCACGGTTCGCCCCGACGGGGCGGCGTCGAACCTCGACCCCTGGGTCGCGACGTCGTCGCGCTCGGCCCTTCGGGACGTGACGGCCCGGTCGGGCTTGGGCGGTCTCGGCCGGCGCGGCGGTTCGAAAGCGACACGATCCAGAACGCGGCGCGCGCCCCGGCGGGGCCGCGATCCGGCCCGGGCAACGCACCCCTTGGGTCAGGCGCCGGTTGCGGGGACCACCAGGATCTCCACGCGGCGGTTCCGCGCGCGCCCCTCTTCGGTGTCGTTGGAGGCGACCGGGCGGCTCTCGCCGAAGCCCGCCGTCTCGATCCGCGCGGCGTCCACGCCGCGCCGCTGCAGCACGCCGGCGACGGCGCGGGCGCGCCGCTCCGACAGCTGCTGGTTGTAGGCGTCGGAGCCCACGGCGTCCGCATGGCCGATCACGTCGATGTAGGAGCGTGGATCCTCCGCCAGCGTGCGCGCCACGCGGGTCAGGGGGCGGCGGAATTCCTGCCGCACCTGGGCGCTGTCGAAATCGAAGGTGACGCCGTTGGGCAGCGTGATGAGGATCGCGTCCTCGGTGCGCGTGACCGTGGCGCCGGTGCCTTCGAGGTCCTCGTTCAGGCGCCGCTCCTGCTCGTCGAGGTAAGAGGACACCGCGGCGCCGGCGAGCAGGCCGATGCCGGCCCCCACCAAGGCGTTGCGGCGATCGTCGCCGCCCACCAGCAGGCCCGCCGCGGCCCCCGCCAGCGCGCCGAGCGCGAGGCCCACGCGCTGCCGCTCGCTGGGCGCCTCCTGCCCGGGCGCGCAGGCGGAAAGGGTCAGCGCGGCGATGGCGGCGAGGGCGACGGGACGGCGGGCGGCGAAGGTCATGGCGTCAAGCTCCGGCGATGAAGGGATCGCTCACCGAATGCGCGGCGATTGCGGCGCAGGTGGGGCGGGTTTCAGGCGCCGATGGCGTCGAGCACCGGCCGCCATTGGGCGCGCGACGGCTCCAGCGCCTTGAGCGGGCGGTCGAAGACGGTCAGCCCGTGTTCGGCCAGTTCCGCATAGGCGGCGCGCTCGGCGATGCGGGCCACGGGCGCGCGGCCGAGCTCCTGCAGCGCCGCCTCCAGCGCCGCGGTGGCGCGGGCGCGCGGGCGCAGGCGGTTGGCGATCAGCCGGATCTCCGCCTTGCCCTTGCGCACGCGCTTGAGCCCCTCCAGCTCCTTGAGGAAGCGGCGCGTGGCGTCGAGGTCGTAGAAGGAGGGGGCGAGCGGGATCAGCACCGCCTCCGCCTCGGCCACCAGGGCCTGGGCCTTGTCGCCGCGCAGGGCGCCGGGGGCGTCGATGACCAGCCAGTCGAGCTTTTTGGGGGCCTCGCCGAAATCGGCGGGCTTGGACCAGTCGAGCCCCTCGACGGGCGGAACCTGGGGCGGCCGGCGGCGGGCCCAGCGCAGGGCGGACCGTTGCCTGTCCGCATCGGCGAGGCCCACGCGCCCGCCGGCCTGCGCCAGGGCCGCGGCGAGGGTCGTGGCCGCCACGGTCTTGCCGCACCCGCCCTTCAGATTGGCCACCAGAACGCTGCGCGTCATGCGCCCTCGCCTTTCCTGTCGCCTGCCCTGCGGCGACGCGTCTCGACCGTCGCCCGAATGTCTCCACACCTATCCGCCATTGTCGTAACATGCAAAACGCCCGCCGCCCCGTTCTCCTCCCCGTTCCGCGCCTGTGTCCCTGCGCCGCCGCAGCGCTCCGCGCCGATCCGTTCGAGCCCTCCGCATGAGCCTGAAGCCCGCCACCCTCGCCGCGCTGCGCTTCGGCTGCGGCCTGCGTCCGGATCAGCCGGCGCAGGCGCGGCCGCGGGCGATGCTGGCCGGGCTGGCGGCGACGGCGGCGGCCGCGCCGCGGGTCGCGCCGGCGCTGTCGGCGGATCTGTGGGCCGATCTGATGGCCATGCGCCGGGCGCGCAAGGCCGCGGCGCGCGAGGCCCGGGAGGCGGCGGAGCCGGTCGCGGAGGCGGCGCAGACGCTGCAGGACGCCGCCGACGGGCTGGACGAGCCGCGGGAGCTGCCGCGCGCCGCGGATCAGGCCCGGGTCGCGCCGCCGGGCCCCGCCGCCGCGCGCC
>JBCBYE010000519.1:0-3628 GCA_039816075.1 Pseudomonadota bacterium
AGGCGCTGCTGCGCTCCGCCGCCGCCTCGGCCAGCTTGTCGCGCGCCTCGGGCGCGCCGAGCAGATCGTCGAGGAAGGCGGCGCCCTCGGCCTGACCCTCGGGCGCGGCGGCCATCTCGGGCATGTCGGCGTAGCGGCGCTGCGACTCGCCTTCGAGCGCGCCGAGGAGCTGGCCCAGCCCGCCGTCGGACTGCGCGCGCCGGCGGGCGCCGCCGGCGATGGCCGGGGCGAGCTGCGCGGCGAGGTCCTGCGCGGTCTGCGGATCGAGCCCGAGGCCCTGTCCCAGCCGCGCGATGCCGTCGCCGCCGCCGGCCTGGTTCAGAAGATCGAGAATGTTCATGTCGGGACCCCTCCGTGCCGCCCGGTCGTCGAGCGGAACGAAGGTGCCCCGGAAGGGCGGCGAAACCAAGGCTAGAGGAAGCTCTGCGGGTCGATGTCGATGCGCACCATGACGCCGGCCTCGGCGCGCACGCCGTCGCGCCAGCGGCGCAGGGCGGCCTGCAGCGGCGCGCCGCGGGCAGCCTTGGCCAGCAGGCGCATGCGGTGGCGGCCGCGGATGCGCGCGATGGGCGCGGGGGCCGGGCCGAGCAGGAGGACGCCCGCTTCCTCCAGCGGACCGGCGGCGCGGCTCAGCGCCTCGGCCGTGCGGATCACGCGCGCCTCGTCGGGGCCGGAGACGATGATGCCGGCGAGCCGGCCGAAGGGGGGCGCGCCGGCCTCGCGGCGCAGGTCGGCCTCGGCGCGCAGGAATTCCTCCTCGTCGCCGCTGAGGATGGCTTCGATGGCGGGGTGTTCGGGGGCGAAGGTCTGCAGCAGCGCCTCGCCCGGCCGGTCGGCGCGGCCGGCGCGGCCGGCCACCTGGCGCAGCAGCTGGAACGTGCGTTCGGAGGCGCGCAGGTCGCCGCCCTTCAGGCCCAGATCGGCGTCGATCACCCCGACCAGGGTCAGGAGGGGAAAGTTGTGGCCCTTGGCCACCAGCTGCGTGCCGATGACGATGTCCGCCTCGCCGCGGGCCACCGCCTCCACCCGCGCCTTCAGCGCCGCGGTCCCCTCGGCGATGTCGGAGCTGAGGATGGCGAGGCGCGCGTCGGGCCACCGCTCGGCCGCCTCCTCGGCCAGGCGTTCGACGCCCGGACCGACCGCGGTCAGCGAGTCCTCGGCCCCGCAGGACGGGCAGATCTGCGGCGTGGGGCGGAAGAAGCCGCATTGGTGGCACATCAGGCGCTGGCGAAAGCGATGCTCCACCAGCGTGGCGTCGCATTGCGGGCACTCGATGGCCTCGCCGCAGCTGCGGCACAGGGTGGCGGGGGCGTAGCCGCGGCGGTTGAGGAACAGCAGCGACTGCTCGCGACGCGCCAGCCGTGCGTCGACGGCCTGCTCCAGCGGCGCGCTGATCCAGCGGCCCCTGGGGGGCTGGTGTGCGCGAAGGTCGACGGCGCGCAGGGCGGGCATGACCGCGGGCCCGAAGCGTTCGGGCAGGTCGAGGCGGGCGTATTTGCCGGCCTCCGCGTTCACCCAGGTCTCGAGCGACGGCGTGGCCGAGGCGAGGGCGACGGCGGCCTTGCAGTAGGAGGCGCGCAGCACCGCCATGTCGCGGGCGTGGTAGAGCGCGCCATCCTCCTGCTTGTAGGCGCCGTCATGCTCCTCGTCGACGACGATGAGGCCCAGATCGGCGAAGGGCAGAAAGAGGGCGGAGCGCGCGCCGACCACCGCCTGCGCCTCTCCCGTGGCGCAGGCGCGCCAGCAGCGGCGGCGGTCGCGTTCCGTCGCGGCGGAGTGCCATTCGGCGGGCAGGGCGCCGAAGCGTTCGCGGAACCGATCCAGAAAGGCGGAGGTCAGCGCGATCTCCGGCAGCAGGATCAGCGCCTGGCGGCCGAGGCGCAGGCAGTCGGCGACCGCCTCCAGATACACCTCCGTCTTGCCGGAGCCGGTGACGCCGCGCAGCAGCGTGGTGGAGAACCGTTCCGTGCGGACCGAGGCGGAGAGGGCCGCCGCGGCCTCCGCCTGCGCCTCCGAAAGGCGGCGGGCCGGGCGCGAGGGGTCGAGCCGGGGAAAGGGTGCGTCGCGCGGGGCTGCGCCTTCCAGCAGGGCGCCGGCCTTCACCAGGCCCTGCACCACCGCCGTCGAAACGCCCGCCTCGCGCGCCAGCTCCGCCGGGCCCCAGGCGGTTTCGGGCGACGCCTCGGCCGTTTCCAGCACCCGCTCCCGCGCCGGGGTCATGCGCGCGGGCCGCGCCGCAGCGGGGCCGAGGCGCACGACGCGCCGCTCTCCCGGCCCGTCGCGCAGGCCGGGGGCGCGGGTGGCGAGGCGCAGCATCATGCCCCGTTCGGTTAGGGTGTAGTCGGCGGCGCGGTCGAGGAAGGCGCGGGTGGCGCTCGGCATCGGCGGCAGGTCGAGCGCGCGCAGGATCGGCTTGGCCTTCTCGATGGGAAAGCCGCCCTCGCCCGGGCCCCAGACCACGCCCACCACGGGGCGGGGACCGATGCGCACCTCCACCCAGTCGCCGGCCGCGACGCCGCCGGCGGGCGCCAGATAATCCAGCGTCCGGTCCAGCGGCGCCGGCGTCAGCACGGCGGCGAGGGCGCCTTCGGGAATGACGTCGCCGGCTTCGTCCGGGCGGCCGCGCCTGGGCGTCGTCTCGCCCCGGACCTGATCCTGGGCCGCCTTGGCCGGGGCCGCGCGCCGTCGTCCGGTGGCGGGCGGGCGCAGGGGCAGGCGCGGATTTGAGTCCGTCATGCAACGCTCCGCCGCGGTTGCGGGGGCCGGGGACCGGGGGCGCATGGTCGGACCGCGCCGCCGCGGGTAGGATCGCACCCCGAAACGCCCCCCGCGGCGCGCGATCCCGGCGCCGCCCGAACGCGAGATGCGCGCGCCATGAAGTTCTTCGTCGACACCGCCGACACCGCCGCCATCGCCGAGCTCGCGGAGCTGGGCATGGTCGACGGCGTCACCACGAACCCGTCGCTGATCCTGAAATCCGGCCGCGACATCCTCGAGGTCACGAAGGAGATCTGCGGGATCACCTCCGGCCCGGTCAGCGCGGAGGTCGCGGCGACCGAGGCCGATGCGATGATCGCCGAGGGGCGCAAGCTCGCCGAGATCGCCGAGAACATCGCCGTGAAGGTGCCCCTGACCTGGGCGGGCCTCAAAGCCTGCAAGACGCTGTCGGACGAGGGGCGCATGGTCAACGTCACGCTCTGCTTCTCCGCCAATCAGGCGCTGCTGGCGGCCAAGGCGGGGGCGACCTTCATCTCCCCCTTCATCGGCCGGCTGGACGATCTGAACCTCGACGGGCTGGAGCTGATCGCCGACATCCGCCAGATCTACGACAACTACGGCTACGACACCGAGATCCTGGCCGCCTCCATCCGCACCGTGAACCATGTGAAGGACTGCGCCAAGATCGGCGCGGACGTGGCCACCATGCCGCCGGAGGTGGTCCGCAAGCTCGCCGACCACCCGCTGACCGACAAGGGGTTGGAGGCGTTCTTGAAAGACTGGGCCAAGACCGGCCAGTCCATCGTCTGAGGAGGCGGAGCGATGAACGTCATGACCCCGCCCGCCCTGACCCCCGACGCGCTGCGCGAGGCCGTGCTGGCCGATCCCGAGGCTCTGCTGGGCGATCCGC
>JBCBYE010000297.1:0-5855 GCA_039816075.1 Pseudomonadota bacterium
CGGCGTCACCACGCTGATCGAAGTGGTGCTGAACCAGGAGCTGGGCGAGCCCTTCCGCCGCGACGCCATGAAAAAGCCGGTGCAGGTCGCCGGCGTCAGCGCCGACGACATGCGTCCGCAGCAGCCGCGGCTGTGACCGCGTCCGCCCCGGGCCGGCCGCGGTCGGCCCGGGGCGCGCTCCGCCCGCGTCCCTCCAGCGAAAAGGCCGCGCCGTGATCCTCTCCTCCCCCGACGGCCGAGCCCGGCTCGACCGCGCGCGCGCGCGTCTGCGCGACTGGACGCCGGGCGTTCTGGTCGCGGGGCTGGTGGGCATCGCGGCGCAGTTCCTGTCGGACCATTACGGCGCCCCGGCGATGCTGATGGCCCTCCTCCTGGGCATCGCGCTGCACTTTCTGGCCGAGGAGGGGCGCTGCGTCGCCGGCATCGACCTGGCCGCCAAATCGATCCTGCGCCTCGGCGTCGCGCTGCTGGGCGCGCGCATCAGCGTGGAGCTGCTGCTGGGCCTGGGCGGCGAGCTGATCGCACTGGTCGTCGCCGGCGTCGCGCTGACCATCGTGTTCGGCCTGATCGGCGCGCGCCTGTTGGGCCGCGGCTGGCGCCTGGCCCTGCTGACCGGCGGATCCGTGGCGATCTGCGGCGCGTCCGCCGCCATGGCCATCGCCGCGGTGCTGCCCAAGAACGAGCATTCGGAGCGGAACCTGATCTTCACCGTGCTCTCCGTCACCGTGCTCTCCACGATCGCGATGATCGCCTATCCGGTGGTGGTCGACGCGTTCGGCCTCGACGCACGGGCCGCCGGCGTCTTTCTCGGCGGCACCATCCACGATGTGGCGCAGGTCGTCGGCGCCGGCTTTTCCGTCGGGCAGGACGCGGGCGATGCGGCGACGCTGGTCAAGCTGATCCGCGTCACCCTGCTGGCGCCCGTCGTGCTGATCTTCGCGTTGACCATCCGCGCCCTGGGCGAGGCGGCGGAGGACGGGGCGTCGCGCCCGCCCCTGGTCCCGGTCTTCGTCCTGGCCTTTCTGGCCCTCGCCGCCCTCAACTCGGTCGGCGCGGTGCCTGCGGCGGCGGCCGAGGCCATGGGCGCCCTGTCGCGCTGGGCGCTGCTGGTGGCCATCGCCGCCGTGGGGATGAAGACCTCGCTGCGCCGCATCATGGAGGTCGGCGGTCCGGCCGTGGTCCTGATCGTGGCCGAAACCGTCTTCATCGCCGGCTTCATCCTGGCCGGCGTGATCTGGCTGGCCTGACGAAAGGTGGACGCGCCGATGGCCTTCCGCGTCGCGGACGACGCCGTGCTGACGATCAATGCAGGTTCCTCCAGCATCAAGCTTGCGGTCTTCGGCCCGAACGAAGGCGAAACCCCCGGCGTCTCGGCCTTGGTGGAGCGCGTCGGCGGACCCGACGCCGCCGCGCGCATCGACCGGGCCGGGGGCGCACGGTCGGCGGTCGATCTGTCGGGCGGCGCCGGCGACGACCATGCCGGCGCCCTCGCCGCCGTGCTGCCGCGTCTGGCGGAGGCGGCCGGCCGGCCGATCGGCGCGGCGGGGCACCGCATCGTGCATGGCGGCGACGCCTTCGCCGGCCCCGCCCGCATCGACGATGGGGTTCTCGCGACGCTCCGGCGCTTCATCCCCCTCGCGCGGACCCACCAGCCGCACGGCATCGCAGCGATCGAAGCGCTGCGCGCCCTGCGTCCCGACGCGCCCCAGGCGGCCTGCTTCGACACCGCCTTTCACGCGACCCTGCCGACGGTCGCCCGCACCTTCGCGCTGCCGCGCGCCGTGCGCGAGGCGGGCGTGCGCCGCTACGGGTTTCACGGGCTGTCCTACCAATGGCTCGCCGGCCGGTTGCCGGACCTGCTGGGCGAGTCTGCCCGGGGCCGCGTGGTGGCGGCGCATCTGGGCAACGGCGCCAGCCTGTGCGGCCTCGTCGGCCTGAAAAGCCGCGCGACGACGATGGGCTTCACCCCGCTCGACGGTCTGGTGATGGGCGAACGCCCGGGCCTGACCGATCCCGGCGCGGTGCTCTTCATGGTGGAGGAGATGGGGATGAGCGCCGAGGCGGTGCGCGACGCGCTCTTCAAACGTTCCGGTCTGCTCGGCCTGTCGGGTCTGTCGAACGACATGCGGACGCTGCTCGCCTCCGACGCGGCGGAGGCGCGCCTGGCGCTCGACGTCTACGTGCACCGCATCGTGCGGGAGATCGCCGCCATCGCCGGGGAGATCGGCGGCGCCGACGCGCTCGTCTTCACCGGCGGGGTCGGCGAGAACGCGGCCGAGATCCGGCGCCGCGTCGTGCAGGGGCTGGACTGGCTCGGCTTCGCCCTCGACGACGCGCTGAACGTCGCCTCCGCCGCCAGGGCCGCCGAAGCCGGCTCCAAACCCATCCTCATCGTCCCCGCCAACGAAGAGGCGGTGATCGCGCGGCTGACGCGCGAAACGCTCGCCGCGCCCTGACGCCCGGCCGCCGGCGCTCCCGCATCCCGCTTGCGGACCTGCCCGCGCCGCTGCACCCTGACCGCCGGGCCTGAAACGGCGGCGCAGACCGGCCGGCCTGGGAGGATCCGCATGAGCGAGGCGCGCAAGCGGCTGACGATTCCCGACCTCGCGGCCAAGAAGGCCGCCGGGGAGCGCCTGGCCATGGCCGCCGTGGGCGAGGCGCTGACCGCCGCCTGGGCGGAGCGTGCGGGCATCGACATCCTCGGCGTGGGCGACAGCCTCGGCATGACGCTTCACGGGCACGAAAACACGCTCGCCATGACCGTCGATCAGATGATCGACCATTGCCGCGCCGTGCGACGGGGCGCGCCGAACACGCTGTGCCTCGTCTCCATGCCCTACGGGTCCTACGCGACGGCGGACATCGCCGTGACCAACGCCGTGCGGCTGATGAAGGAAAGCGGGGCCGACGCGGTCAAGCTGCAGGGCGGGCGGGAGCTGCACGACATCATCAAAGCCGTCGCCGATGCCGGCGTGCCGGTGATGAGCCATGTGGGCCTGCTGCCCCACCGCGTGCACCTGATGGGCGGCTTCAAGACCCAGGCGCGCACCGCCGAGGCGGCCCTGCAGGTCGTGGAGGACGCCCGCGCCATCGAGGCGGCCGGGGCCGTGGGGCTGGAGATCGAGGCGATGCCGCGCGAGGTCGGCCGCGCGGTGGACGAGGCGGTGTCGATCTTCACCTTCTCCATCGGCGCCGGCGGGGCGGGAACCTGCCAGATGCTGAACGGCTACGACCTGATCGGCGCGTTCGACACGTTCAAGCCCAAATTCGCCAAGCGCTACGGCAACGTGGCGGAGGTCGCCGCCCAGGCCTTCGCCGCGTTCGCCGAAGACGTCCGCTCCGGCGCGTTCCCGGACGACGACCACAGCTACGCCATGAAGCCCGAAGAGGCGGCCAAGCTCGCCGCCGCGCTCGCCAAGGGAGGATGAGATGAACGACGCGACCGAGATCGTGCCGAACGGTCAGCGCATCCCCAACGGGATGCTCGACGACAATTACCCGCGCAACATGTGGTGGGTCGCCGCCCATGCCTCGGAGGTGACGGAAAAGCCGCTGGCGCGCTGGCTGCTGGAAACGCCTGTCGTGCTCTATCGGCTGCCCGACGGCACGCCGGCCGCGCTTTACGACCGCTGCCCCCACCGCTGGGCCCCGCTGTCCGAAGGGCACGTGGAGGGCGACAAGATCGTCTGCCCCTATCACGGCATGCAGTTCGACGCGTCGGGCAACTGCACCAAGGCGCCGACGCAGAAGATGATGCCGCGCCGCGCCAAGATCCCGCACTTCGAGGTGCGCGAGGCCGGCGCCTATGTCTGGATCTGGATGGGCGAGCCCGACGCCATCGACTGCGATCCGCCCGAGGTCTCCTACCAGACCGACCCCGGCTGGATGTTCCTGCACGGCTATTACACGGTCGCCGCCAACTGGGCGCTGATCCGCGAAAACGTGCTGGACCTCACTCACATCGCCTTTCTGCACAAGAACACCTTCAAGCAGAACGACTGGGTGACCGCGCCGGACTGCTTCCTCGACGGGGAAACCGTGCGCTACGAGCAGGAGTTCGACCTCGCGCCCCTCTCCCCCCTCTTCTGCGCCGGCATGGGCCTGCCGGAGGACAAGCCGATCAAGCGCAAGCAGGTCGGGACCATGCCGGCGCTGTCGATCTCGTTCTCGGACTGGATGGTGCACGACCCCGCGCCCGATCCCGGCAAGCGCGCCGACTTCATCGTGCGCGGCTGTCACATCGTCACGCCGGCGCGGCGCGGGGAGACGCACTATTTCTGGGGCGCCGCCTTCGACGTGCCTTCGCTGACCGACGAGGTGAAGGCGAAGACCAAGACCTCCATCACCGCCGCCTTCGACGAGGACAAGCATCTGCTGGAGATCATGCAGCGCCGGATCGCCGAGGATCCGCGCGGCCTCGACTATCTGGAGGTGACGCTGGGCGCCGACGGCGCCGGCATGTTCGTGCGCCAGATCCTCAACCAGAAGCTGGCGGCCGAGGGTCGAACCCTGCGCGGGGGGCGCGGCGCATAACCCCCGGGCAGATCCTCGCCCATCCCGCCCGCGTTCCGACCGAGGCGCAGTGCGAAAAATACCGTCGCGACGGCTTCGTGTCCGTGGGGGAGATCGTGCCGGCGGATGTCCTGGCCGAGCTGCAACGCGTCACATCGGAGTTTCAGGAGGCCAGCCGCGCCGTCGTCGCCTCGGGCGACGTCTTCGACGTGGGGCCGGGACATGGGCCGGACGATCCGGCGCTGCGCCGTCGAATCGCCGGACATCCAACACGACGCCTATCGGCGTTTCTCCGTGGGCCTGATGGCCGACGTCGCTGCGGACCTCGTCGGTCCGAACGTGGTGTTTCACCACTCGAAACTGAACTTCAAATGGTTCGACGCCACCGATGCCGTCAAATGGCGCCAGGACATCCAGTTCTTTCCGCACGCCAACGACAACGTGGTGACCATCGGCTGCTACCTGGCCGACACCGACATGACCCACGGGCCGCTAGCGGCGTTGCGCGGCTCGCATCACGAGGATCTCTACGATCAGTACGATGCGGCCGGCAACTGGACCGGCATGCTGTCGGACGCGGATGCTGCGGGGGTGGATATGGGGCGGGTTGAGCACATGGCGGGCAAGGCCGGCTCTATCACCATCCACAACGCCCGAACGCTGCACTGTTCGCCGACGTCCAAAAGCGCGAGGCCGCGGCCGCTGAACTGCGACACGTCGGCGGATGCCGAGCCCTGCACGGCCCATCCCTCGCCCACCGCAAACGCCTGTCGGGTGGTGCGCGGCGAGGCGGCGCGCTGGGCGCATCACGACCCCAGGCCGAGCCGGATCCCGCCTGACGGGTCCGGCGGCTACATCTCCATCTATGCCGCGCAGGCGGGGGAGGACGCGGCCGCGGGCTGAGTTGGAACCGACGGCGCCGGTCAGGCGCCTCGACGCGCCTGCGTCACGGGGCTTGGCTCGACCGCGCCGCCCGAGCCTGACGCTCGCACGTGCCGTCGAGAGGGTCGCCGCACCCACGGCGCCATGCCGAGGCGTTCCGGCCGCTCTCGATGAGAGCAGTGCAGAGCGGACGCCGGCCGGCGTCCAGGCGCCCTGCGTCTCGCCCGCAGGCATCAGGATCGCACGACCCTCGCGCCCATGGATCTTTCGGAGCCCGCTCGGCGCCGGCCCGGCGGCTGCCCACGCTGCCGGACGGAAAGGAAAGACGTGGAGACCTCGGGCGCGATCATCGCCGCCACGGCTCGATCATGGACGCTCTGCCGCCGGCGGCGCGGTCCCCCGCGGCTATCGCGCGCCGGTCTACAACATCACGCCCGAGGTGCTTGGCCTGATGACCGAGC
>JBCBYE010000577.1:0-3121 GCA_039816075.1 Pseudomonadota bacterium
AACCCTCTGGCGGGCCGACCCCGTCGCGGCGGGTCGATGCGCCCGTGGGAACGCGGGTCGTCGCGCCGAAGCCCTTTCTCCGAAACGGGGACCGTCGGCGGTCCGGTTTGGGCCGACCTGCCGAGCGGGGGGCCTCCAGCCGCATCCGCCGAACACGCCGCGCCGCGGACCCGGGGGCGGCGGTCGCCGCGTGACCGACGGCGCCCGCCGGCGCAACGCGCGCGACGCGCTGCAACCGCTTTCAGCGCCGACGGACGGCAGGGCTCCGGGACCGGCGTCTCGACGCCGTGTCGACGACAGCCGCCGGAGATGTCGTCATGATCCGCCGGCCGGCAGGCGAAGGCTTGCCCTCGACGGTGGGCGACAGGTCCTGCAGGCGCGCGCGCGCGGCGCCGCCCCTGAAAAGACGGCGACGCGGGCGGCAGGGGCGTTTCGATCCCCGGGGTCCCCGCGCCGGTCGATGCCGAGGGTCGTCCGATCCGCCCGGCCCGCGCGCGCGGCCAGGCCGGCGACGCGGCGGTCGCCTCGGAGCTGATGCAGGACCTGGCGACGGGCGCGGCCCGCCAGGACGGCAACGGCGTCTCGGCGCGGAGCCTTCGGCGGCGGAGGCTCGCGCAGCGCCTCTTCGATCGGCTCGCGCCGTCCCGAGGTCCCGCCCGGCCCCGCGACCGCCGGCCCGAGACCGTCCTCGCCGCCATCAGGCTTGCGCCGGCAGCGCCCCAGCCTCAGCCCCAGCTCCAGCCCAGCGGCACCGCAAGGCGGGGCATGGCCCCGCAAGCGCCGCAAGCGCCTCGACCGGTCCGCGCCGAAAGAGGCGCGCAGGCTGGAGGGCGGGCCGGCGCCCGAAGGGCGCTCGGGGCGGCCGCAAGCGCGCGCCTACCAGTTGTCGCGGAACCAGCGGACGGCGCGGCGCAGGCGCGTGGCGGAGCCGAGCGCCGCGGGCGTTTCGAAGTCCCAGACCTCGTCGTTCGGCCGCACCGCGTAGGCCGCCAGGCCCACGGCCGTGGAGAACGCCGGGCCCGTCGCCGATTGCGGCAGGCCCGCGATGCGCAGCGGCCGGCCCACGCGCACCCGGCGGCCGAGCACGCGGCGCGCCACGTCCTCCAGCCCCGGCAGCTGCGAGGCGCCGCCCGTGAGCACGATGCGCCGCGAGGGCAGTCCGTCGAAGCCGGCCCGGTCCAGCAGGCCCCGCGCCTCCTCGAAGATCTCCTCCAGCCGCGGACGGATCACGCCGATCAGCGCGGCGCGGCTGATGCGCCGGTCGTGCCCCTCCGGCGCGCCGATGGGCGGCGCGGCGATCAGCTCCCGATCATCGAGCGAGGTGGCCATGACGCCGCCATGCAGGGTCTTGATGCGCTCGGCCAGCGCATGCTCGATGCCGAAGGCCTCGGCGATGTCGCGGGTCACATGCGCCCCGCCGACCCGCGCCGCATCGGCGAAAAGGAGCTGACGGCGCAGGAAGATCGAGACGCCCGTGGCGCCGGCGCCCATGTCGATGCAGGCGGCGCCCAGCTCCTGCTCGTCCTCCACCAGGCTGGCGAGCGCCGCGGCGTAGGGCGCGGCGACCACGCCCGCCAGCTCCAGATCGCAGCGCCGCACGCAGCGGGCCAGATTGCGCAGGGGCGCGCCGGCGACGCTGAGCACGTGCATGTCCGCCGACAGCCGCTCCCCCGTCATGCCGCGCGGGTCGGACAGGAACGAGTGCCCGTCGACGGTGAAGTTCACCGGCAGCGCATGCAGGATCTCCCGGTCCTCGTCCAGGGCCGGGGCCGGACAGGCGGCGAGGGCTGCGGCGACGTCGGATTCCGTCACCTCGCCCGACAGCACCTCCGCCTCGCCCGCCGCGCCGAAGCTGGCGGGACGCGCGCCCGACAGGGCTCCGACCACCTGGTCCACGCGCACGCCGGCCATCTTTTCGGCCGCCTGCAGCGCGGTGCGGATGGCGCGCTCGCACTCCTCCATCTCCACGATCTCGCCCAGGCGCACGCCCCGCGACCGGGTGACGCCCGCCCCGACGACGCGCAGGGCGCCGAAGCCGCCCAGATGCGCCTCGTCCCGCGTCGAGGCGTCCAGGCGCGCGGGATCCACCCGCAGGATGAAGCAGGCGGTCTTGGCGGTGCCGATGTCGATCAGGCCCAGCAGCCCGCGCTTGAGGGCGGACCGGAGCTGATCGCGCATGGCGCGCTGCGAGGCGAAGAGGGCGGGGCGCATGGGCTGAAGCGGGCCTCCTGGGGCTCAGGCGTCTTCGCCGGGCGGGGCGGGGTCGCGCAGGCGGCGCAGCTCGTCGGCGCCGCGCGGGGTGAGGCGCAGGGTCGGCCGCTCCGGATCGCGCAGGTCGACGTCGGTCACCTCGCGGTCGAGCAGGTCGTCGCCGGCGTCGAGGGCCAGCAGGCGCTTGAGCGCGGTCTCGGGGTCGTCCGCCGGCAGATGCACGCGCTGGTCGGAGGTCAGCACAAGGGTCCAGCGCCGCTCGCCCCGGCGCACCAGGCCGCGCAGACGCGGGTGCAGGGGCGCCGCGCGGCGCCACAGGCGCAGCGCCTCGGGCGCGGCGCGGTCGGCGCCCTCGCCCACGATCAGCGGCAGGTCGGGCCGGTCGGCGCGGCGCGCCAGCGGGCCGATGACGATGCCGTCACGATCCACCAGATGCAGCTGCCCGCCCCAGCGCCAGGCCAGGGCCGGCGCCCGCTGGCGCACGGCGACGGCGAGGACGCCGCCGGCGCGCACGGAGATGTCGGCCGCGGCGACGCCGGGCGTGGTCAGCGCCGCCTCGCGCAGAGCCTTGAGGTCGAGCGCCAGCGAGGACACGGGCGCGTCGAAGTCGAGGCGCGCGGTCAGCCGCCGCGCGAGGTCGGGCGAAGCGCCGTCGATGGCCAGCCGCGTGACGGCGAATTCGGGGCGGTCGACCAGCGCGGCGCGGGCCGCCGCGGCCCAATCGAATCCGCGAGCGGGCGCGTTCCAAGTCTGGCGCCGATTTCAAACAGAGCCGAATTTCTGCCCGCAAGTGATCATTGGCCAGGAAATACTCAATCGCATCGTGACGGGCTGAGATTATTGCAGCCTCTGTCTCCGGCCGTGCTAAGCGGCTGGCCAGCAATCGCGCGCCGGGTGAGGTCAGCGTCCG
>JBCBYE010000833.1:0-1709 GCA_039816075.1 Pseudomonadota bacterium
CGCGCCGCCCCCCGCCGTCGCGATACGCATCGCCGACCGCCTCCGCCGGACGACCCGCGCCGCGACGCCGACCCTGTCGCCGCCCGCGCTCATGGCCATCGGCCGGTCCTTCGCTTTCGACCGACGGGTGCATCGCAAATGACCTGGGATCGCCGGCTGAACCTGCTGGGCGCCTGGAGCCTCGCGCTCCTCTGCGCGTTGCCGCCCGCCGTCGCGCTCGGCGCCGCTGCCAACGCAGACGCCGATGGCCATCGGCCGGTCCTTCGCCGTCGGCCGGCGGGTGCATTGCAAATGACCTCCGGTCGCGAACCGACCCGGCCGGGCGCGCGGTGCCCCGCGCTCCGCCGCGCGCCGCCCCCCGCCATCGCGCTCCGCACAGCCCTCCGCCTCCGCCGGATGGCCCGCGCCGCGACGCCGACGCCGACGCCCGCGCCGCTGGCCATCGGCCGCGCCTTCGCCGTCGACCGGACGGGGCTTTGCGCATGACCTGGGACCGCGGCCTCAACCTGTTGGGCGCCTGGAGCCTCGCGCTCCTCTGGGCGCTGCCGCTCGCCTTCGCGATCTGGACCGCGTTCCATCCCGCGGCCTACGAGGCGAATTTCGACCTCTTCGCCCCCCTGACGCTGGAGAACTTCGCCAAGGCGTGGGAGGCCGCGCCCTTCGCCCGCTACTTCCTCAACACCTTCATCCTCGTCACGTCGATCCTGATCGGGCAGTTCGTGCTCTGCACGCTCGCCGCCTACGCCTTCGCCCGCTACCGCTTTCCCGGCCGCGACGTGCTGTTCGCGCTGGTGCTGGTGCAGCTGCTGGTGATGCCCGACATCCTGATCGTGGAAAACTACAAGACCATCCGAACGCTCGACTTGATCGACACCATCGGCGCGATCGCCCTGCCCTACATCGCCTCGGGCTTCGGCATCTTCCTGCTGCGCCAGACCTTCATGTCCGTCCCGAAGGAGCTGGAGGAGGCCGCGCAGGTGGAGGGGATGGGCAGCCTCGGCGTGCTGCTGCGGGTCTACGTGCCGCTCGCCCTGCCCACCTATCTCGCCTACGGCCTGGTCTCGGTCAGCCACCACTGGAACAATTTTCTCTGGCCGCTGATCGTCACCAACTCGGTCGAAACGCGGCCTGTGACGGTGGGCCTCTCGGTCTTCGCCTCCACCGACAGCGGCACGGAGTGGAGCGTGATCAACGCCGCCACCCTGATGACCTCCGGGCCGCTGCTGATCGCCTTCCTGCTGTTCCAGCGGCAATTCGTGCAAAGCTTCATGCGCGCCGGGCTGAAATAGGCGGGCGCCGCGGTCCCCGACCGCCCGTCCCCGCCGGATCGCGCCGCATCGAAGGGTCCGCGGCGCCGCGCGCCGCCGTCCCGACGCTCGGCTCGACGCCCCCCGCCAGGCGCCGCCCGGCAAGTCGCCGAAACGGCTGAGCGGTCGCTGCCGGCCGCGTCCGCTCCCGGCCCCCGCGGACCGCTCCGGCCGCCCCAAGCGAGCCGCGCAGCCCGCACCCTCGCCCAAGGGCCCGCGCCTCGCGCTACATCCACCGAGGGTCCCGAGGCCCGCGCAGCCCCGCCCCGCGCGCCCCAGGGCAAGGCGCAAAGCGCAAGGCGCAAGGACCAAGCCCCTCGGCCCCGCGAAACGGCCATCGGCCCCTCCCGCCCAGACCGAAACGCCCCGGACCCGACGCCCTAAGCCCGGCGCCCTACGCCC
>JBCBYE010000699.1:0-2351 GCA_039816075.1 Pseudomonadota bacterium
GCTGACCGCGAATGCCGTCAGCTTGGCCTTCATCAGGTCCTCGCCGTTGATCTCGGCGGCGTTGTCCATGTCGCGGATCGCCATCCACTGCCGCCCGATGCGCCCGCGCGTGAGGTTGCGCATCAGCCAGGCCAGCAGGAACACGAAGGTCAGGCAGAACAGATAGCTGGCCCAGGGCGCCACGTCCGGCCCCGTCACGTTGATCCCCAGGACCGAACGCGGCGGCGCGCTGATCTGGCCGGTGGCCGAGTAGTTGTAGAACCACGGCACCTTGTTGAAGAGCCAGACCAGAAAGAACTGCGCCGCGAGCGTGGCCACCGCGAGGTAGAAGCCTTTGATCCGCAGGGACGGCAGGCCGAAGATCACCCCCACCAGGGCGGTGACGAAGCCCGACAGGATCACCACGAAGAAGAAGTTGAGGTCCGGAAAGGCCGTCATCAGCTTGTAGGCGGCATAGGCGCCGACGGCCATGAAGCCCCCGGTGCCCAAGCTGACCTGCCCGCAATAGCCGGTCAGGATGTTCAGCCCCATCGCCGCGATGGCGAAGACGAGGAACGGGACCAGCACCGCCTTCTCCCAGTATTCGGAGATGAAGAACGGCACGACCAAAAACGCCACTGCGATCACCGCATAATAGCGCCAGCGGTCGAAAGCGATGGGGAAGGTCTGGCTGTCGTCCATGTAGGACGTCTTGAAGTCGCCTGCCTCGCGGTAAAGCATTCGGTCTCGCTCTCCCTCAGTCCCAAGTCGCCGCATCGCCCGGGAAGTCCCCGGTCTGCGGCTTGACGATGCAGAAGCGGTGGCCCGTCGGGGCCTCCATCACGTGCCAGCCCTTGAGGCTGTCGATCTTCTTGGCGCCGAGCGCCTCCAGCCGGGCGACCTCCGCCTCCCGGTCGTCGGTCTCGATATCGATGTGGACGCGCGGCGCGTGGCCCACGCGCTGCAGCAGCACCCGCGGCCCGGTCTCCGTCCGCTCCGCCTGCGCGTACTGCCCGTCGGCGTCGACCGTGACGGTCCGCCCGAGCGCCGCGCTCCAGAACGCCGCGGCCTCCGTCAGGTCGTCGGTCTCGCAGTCGATCACCACGACGCCGAGGCGGGAACGGTGGGTCATGCCTGGACCCTCGACGTCGCCGAACGCGCCGAGGCGCGGCCCCCGAGAGCGCCGAGCCACGCGCAACCTATGCCGAACAAGGCGATGCCGAACCAAGCGTATCGTGTGGCCTGATCGACGTCCGCGGCCATGCGCTGCAACCGCTCCATCACCGTCACGCCGTGTTCGACGTCCGACAGATACGGATCGACGAACGCGTTCGTCCACGCGACCGTCTCGGACGCTCCGGTGAAGGACGCGGCGATCCACGCGGCGCCCTGAGCCGCGAAGATCAGCCCGAGCAGCCATACGACGGCAACGGACACGGTGGACCGGTCCAGACGCATCACACCCTCTCGATGATCTTGTCGCCGAACAGGCCCTGCGGACGGAACACCAGGCACACCAGCGCCAGCATGCAGGCGAACCAGTTCTCGGTCGCGCCGCCGATGACCACGACGCCAGGTCGGGAACGGTGGGTCATGACGAAGCTTGCCTGATAATGCGCCACATACCGAACTGGCCGACCGCCATGCCTACCAACGCCCCACCCATCCAAAGGCGGGAGACCTCGAGCCAGTAGGACCAGCCTGGCGTTGTTGCTGTCGATGCCTTCTTGGCCAAGTCATCGATCACAGAGGGCCCGAGGCGCCCGGCACGCTCTTCGGGAACCGCGGCGGACAGCCTCTCGACCACGCTTCCTACGCACGCAAGAGACTGCCTCGCCGCGTCGAAGCCGGACGCCGTTTGGAGCGCGCCCAGGATCAAGAGCACCACCGCGAAGATGAGGCTTCTCTCCCTCATCACACCCTCTCGATGATCTTGTCGCCGAACAGGCCCTGCGGACGGAACACCAGGAACACCAGCGCCAGCATGTAGGCGAACCAGTTCTCGGTCGCGCCGCCGATGACCACGACGCCGAGGCGGGAACGGTGGGTCATTTCGACGACCCTCGTGCCGAGAACAGCCCGAGCCCGAGCCCCGCGCAGAGCCCGCCGCAGATCAACGCCGCCGCCAGCCACCAACTGACCGCGCCGCCAGATGCGTCCCGACCGGCGAGGCCGAGGAGGCCTGATGCCGAGAGGCTGACGCCGAACAGCGCTGCCGACAGCGGCGGCACACGGCGCATCATGCGGGCAAGATCGTTCAACGGCCTACACCCGCTCAATAATTTTGTCGCCGAACAGGCCCTGCGGACGGAACACCAGGAACACCAGCGCCAGCATGTAGGCGAACCAGTTCTCGGTCGCGCCGCCGATGA
>JBCBYE010000622.1:0-2851 GCA_039816075.1 Pseudomonadota bacterium
CCGGCGCCCCGACCCCCGGCGCCCCGACCCCCGGCGCCCCGACCGGACCCGCGCGCCCCGCCGGCGCCCGGCTACGCCCCTGTTGCGCCGCAGCGAATAAGGCCCTTAGATCGTCGTTCAGAACGACCGGGGCCGGGACCCCGGCGCCCCATCCGACAGGGAACGACGACCATGACCTTCAAGCGCGCGCTGGCGGCCGCGACCGCCATGACCCTGGCCCTTCCGGCCCTCGCCGAAGAGCCCAAGCAGCTCTTCATCTACAACTGGTCCGACTACATCGCCGAGGACACCATCGCCGCGTTCGAGGAAGAGACCGGCATCGACGTCACCTACGACGTCTTCGACAGCAACGAGGTGCTGGAGGCCAAGCTCCTCGCCGGCTCCTCCGGCTACGATCTGGTGGTGCCCTCCTCGACCTTCATGGCGCGCCAGATCCAGGCCGGCGTCTTCCTGCCGCTCGACAAGTCCAAGCTGCCCAACCTCGCCAATCTCGACCCCGCGATGATGGAGACGGTGTCGGCGCACGACCCCGACAACGCCCACGGCGTGATCTACATGTGGGGCACCACCGGCCTCGGCATCAACGTCGAGGCGGTGACCGAGCGCCTGGGCGAGGACTTCCCCCGCGGCTGGTCCCTGATCCTCGACCCCGAGAACGCGGCGAAGCTCGCCGATTGCGGCATCACCGTGCTCGACAGCTTCTCGGAGGTCGTCGGGCCGATGCTGAACTACGTGGGCGCCGATCCGGCCTCCACCGAGGCCGCCGATTTCGAGGCGGCGGGCCAGGCGCTGGCGGCGATCCGGCCGCACATCCGCTACTTCCACTCCTCGCAGTACATCAACGATCTGGCGAACGGCGACGTCTGCGTCTCCGTCGGCTGGTCGGGCGACGTGTTCATCGCGCGCGACCGCGCGGCCGAGGCCGAGAACGGCGTGACGGTGGACTACATCATCCCCGAGGAAGGCACGATCACCTGGTTCGACATGATGGGCATCCCCTCCGACGCGCCGCATCCGCAGAACGCGCACCTCTTCCTCGACTACCTGATGCGCCCGGAGGTCACAGCCGGCATCACCAACTACGTCTGGTACGCCAACGCCAACGTCCCCTCGCTGGCGATGGTGGACGACGAGATCACCTCCGACCCCGCCATCTTCCCCAGCGACGAGGTCAAGGCCAAGCTCTTCCCGCCCCAGGTCTACGGGCCCCGGCAGGACCGGGTGCTCAACCGCATCTGGACCTCCCTCAAGACCGGGCAGTGAGATGAGCGCGGGCGCGGGCGGCGCGGCCTCCCGCGCCTTCATCCGCATCGAGGACGTGACCAAAAGCTTCGACGGCGTGCGCGCCGTCGACCGCCTGACGCTGGAGGTGATGGCGGGCGAGATCTTCTGCCTGCTGGGCGGCTCCGGCTCGGGCAAATCCACCCTGCTGCGCATGCTCGCGGGGTTCGAGACGCCCGATGGCGGGCGCATCGAGATCGACGGCCAGGACATGACCGCCGTGCCGCCGTGGGAGCGGCCGGTGAACATGATGTTCCAGTCCTACGCCCTCTTCCCGCACATGAACGTGGCCCGGAACATCGAATACGGCCTGCGCCAGGACGGCATGCCCAAGGCCGAGCGCGAGGCCCGCGTGGCCGAGATGCTGGCCCTCACCAAGCTCGAACCCTATGCCCGCCGCCGGCCCGACCAGCTCTCCGGCGGTCAGCGCCAGCGCGTGGCTCTCGCGCGGGCCCTCGCCAAGCGCCCCAAGGCGCTGCTGCTCGACGAGCCGCTCAGCGCCCTCGACAAGAAGCTGCGCGAGGAGACGCAGTTCGAGCTGCAGGACATTCAGGAGCAGGTCGGCGCCGCCTTCGTCGTGGTCACCCACGATCAGGAGGAGGCGATGACGCTGGGCGACCGCATCGGCGTCATGGACCAGGGCCGCCTGGTGCAGGTGGACGCGCCGCGCGACCTCTACGAATTCCCGCGCAACCGCTTCATTGCCGAGTTCGTCGGCTCCGTGAACATCTTCGAGGGCGTGGTGACGGAGGACGAGCCCGATCATGTGCGCCTGAGCTCCGAGGCGCTGGGCGGCGCGATCCTGGTGCAGCACGGCATGAGCTGTCAGGAGGGGCAGACGGTCTGGGTCGCCGTGCGTCCGGAAAAGCTGCGCCTGACGCGCGAGCCGCCGGGCGACGGGCAGGGCGGCGCGGCGGAGGGCGTGGTCGAGGACATCGCCTATATGGGCGGCCTCAGCCATTACCGCGTGGCGCTGCCCTCGGGCCTGACGATCCGCGCCACGGTGGCGAACCGCGACCGCCACGACGACGCCGCGCCGACCTGGCAGGACCGCGTCTGGATCAGCTGGCCCCCCGAGGCCGGCGTGGCGCTGACCTCGTGACGGCGGTCGCTTTTCGACGGGGGTGCGCCCCTCGGGGGGATCGACCCCCCTCGTGCCGCGGCCGCGCAGGGCGCGGCTGGCCAGGCCTCGGAGATCCGCGCGCGGGCGGCGGATCGCGCGAACCGCTCGGAAGGCCGTCGGGGGGCCTGAGTCCGGCGATCGGCGCGGCCCGCGGGCAGGGCCCGGCCGCGCCGGGTCGCCGCGCGGCGAAAACCTCGGCGCGCCTCGACCCCGTCGATGCGTCGTCTTCGTGCCTGCCGGCGTCCTCGCCGCCCTTGGCGGCGCCGGCGGGCTCGGCCGGGCCGCGCCTGTCGGGCGCGCGCTCGGCGACGCGGCGTCTTGCGTCGGGCGCGACTCGCTATCCAAGCGGCGTCGCCCCGGACGTGATCCGGGGCCTCCTCGGGGCGAGCCGGCGCGGCGTCCGCGACCTCGCCGCGCTGGCCTCGAGGCCGGGCGCGCCGCGGCACG
>JBCBYE010000653.1:0-2590 GCA_039816075.1 Pseudomonadota bacterium
CGAGCAGCGCCAGCGCCTCGGCCGCGGCGCGCTTGTCTTCCACGACCATTTTGGCGCGTCGCGCGCGGCGCTTGGTCGGCTGATCGAACAGTCGCGGATCGCGAGCAAACTCAATCAGCTGGCCCATCACGCCAACATGGGTCTGCTCTTCGTCGGCGATGTCGAGCGTGAGCAGATCGCCGAGGCGAACGCGCATCTCGCTGAGATACGCGCCCTGTTGGTAACAGCGCTGGCGACGTCGCGGTGATACTGGAGGGCAATGAGCGGAGCCATGGCGCCGAACTGGCGCGGCACCTCTCGAACCTCTTGGACAACGACCACGTCGAGCTGCACGCCATCGACGGCTTCGTCGCGCAAGATCTCGCCGGCGCCTTCGCCGAGTCCGCGGCGATCAGCGAAGCCACGCAATGCACGAAGCACCTGTTTTCCTTGTCGCTGAACCCGCCGCCCGGCGTGTCCGTGTCCGTGGAGGCGTTCGAGGCGGCGATCTCGGTCATCGAAGAGCGCCTCGGGCTGGCCGGACAACCTCGAGCCATCGTCTTCCATGAGAAGAACGGTCGTCGGCACGCCCATTGCGTCTGGTCGCGGATCGACGTTCGCCGCATGCGCGCGATCAATCTGCCCCACTACAAGCGGAAGCTCGCCGAGGTCTCGCGCGAACTCTACCGCACGCACGATTGGACCATGCCCGAAGGGTTCCGGGATACGTCGAAGCGTGATCGCGCAAACTACGGACGGCAAGAGGCGGGTCAGGCGAAGCGCAGCGACAGAGCTGCCGCCGCGCTCAAGCGGATGTTCTCGCGCCTCTGGGAAACCTCGGACTCGCGTGCGGCCTTCGAGGCGGCGTTGCAGGCGGAAAGGTTTCGGCTGGCGCGTGGAGATCGTCGCGGCTTCGTGGCCGTGGATGAGGCCGGCGAGGTTTGGTCGCTGTCGCGCTGGTGCGGCGTCACGCCGAAGGCGCTGCGCGCAAGACTGGGCTCTGAGGATGATCTGCCCACCGTCGAAGACCTGGTTGGGCGTGCGGTGCGTCGAGAAGAGGACCCGCCGAACGCATCCGCGGGCGAGATGGAGCGGCGAAGAGCTCGGCTGGTCGCTCGGCAACGCAGCGAACGAGCAGCCTTGCTGACGGCTCAGGCGTCACGTCGCACGGCGTCGTCACGCGCGCGGCGACCGAAAGGCCTGCGGGCGGTGTTCGCCCTGTTCGGCTCAGGTCGGCGCGCAGCGATCAAAGCGGCCGAAGCGGACGTGCTCGCGGCGGAGAAGCGAGATCGCGCGGAACAGCAGCGGCTGATCGAAACGCACCTGTCGGAACGCCGAGCTCTCGTTCGGGACGCGACGCGAGCCGGGGTCGCCCGGGCGTTCGAAGATGCCGGCCGCCCCGATGCGCGTCAGACGCTGCGCCTGAAGCCGGACGATGGATCGCTGACGAAGGCGCAGCTGCTCGAGGACCCAGCGTTGGTCGTCGCGCATCTGTCGAAGACCAAAGCGCGGTTCACGCGAGCCGATCTGCTTCGCGAACTCGCCGGATACGTGGATGATCCGCTGTGGTTGTCAGGGGCCGTGGAAACCGCGCTGGCGTCGCCCAACGTCGTCCGCGAGGCGGACGGTCCACCCCCGGAGTTCACGACGCTCGACTTCAGGACCGCCGAAGAGGACTTGGCCCGATCGGCGCGGGACATGGCTCGGCGTCGCGGGAGCGGCGTGTCGGGCGATCATCGATCCGCGGCTGTTCAAGGGCAAAACGCCGAGATGCGTCGAGCCTTCGGCGGTCGGTTGAGCCACGAACAGCTTGCGGCGATCGAGCACGTCTTGGGCGACAACGATTTCGCCTGCGTGGTCGGGCTCGCGGGGGCCGGCAAGAGCACTCTGCTCGCCACGGCGGCGGACGCATGGCGACGGCAAGGTCTGACGGTCCATGGGGCGGCCCTGGCCGGAAAAGCAGCGGATGGTCTGGTGGAGGCGGCCGGCATTCAAAGCCGAACCCTCGCTTCGTTGGAAATGGCCTGGGCGCATGGGCTCGAACCGATCGCGCCGGGCGACGTCCTCGTGGTCGACGAGGCCGGCATGATCGGAACACGCCAGCTCGCCCGCATCGCCGCCAACATGGCTGAACTCGGCGCGAAGCTGGTGCTGGTCGGCGATCCTGAGCAGCTGCAGCCGATAGAAGCGGGAACGCCGTTCCGCGACCTGGTCGAGGCGCATGGGGCCGCACGCCTGACGGAGATCCATCGGCAGAAGGACGACTGGCAGCGTCGCGCAACCATGATGCTCGCCGAAGGTGAGACGGCGGAGGCGGTCGACCTCCACGAACGACGCGGCGGCGTGCGTCGAGGGCCCGACGCGATCGACGCGCTGGCGGAGACCTACGCGCTGGATGCCATCTCGCCTGGCGGCGGGTCTCAACTGGCGCTCGCGCACAGCCGGCGCGACGTGCACGCGCTGAACCAGGCGATCCGGAACGCGATCCGGCCTGAGGATGCGCCGCCGGACGTCCTAATCGAGACGGAAACCGGCCCCCGAGGCTTTGCGCCGGGCGATCGATTGGTCTTCACGCGGAACGATCGAGACGTCGGCGTGAAGAACGGCATGC
>JBCBYE010000652.1:0-2602 GCA_039816075.1 Pseudomonadota bacterium
CGAAGAGCGTGCCGCGGATGCCGATCTGGGCGGAGCGCTGCGGATCGATCAGCCCTTCCTCCACCGCGGCGCGGAAGGGGGCGCCGTGGTGGTAGGCGGAGCCGAGATAATTGCCGCCGGTATCGGCATGCGCGTCGATCTGAAGGAGCGCCACGGGGCGGTCCTTGGCCAGGGCGCGCAGGATCGGCAGCGCGATGGAGTGATCGCCGCCGCAGGTCAGCGGCCGGATGCGCAGGGCCGCGAGGCGGGCATAGGCCTGCTCGATCTCCTTTAGGGCGCCGATCAGCTCGTAGGGCTTGCCGACGATGACGTCGCCCAGGTCCATGACCCGCTCGGCCTCGAACGGCGAGGCGCCGGTGGCCTGATTGACCCGGCGGATCAGGGTGGACTGGTTGCGCACCTCCCGCGGGCCGTGGCGCGTGCCCGGGCGGTTCGTGACGCCGCCGTCATAGGGCACGCCGACGACGCCGATGGTCGGGCGGTCGGCCTCGGGCAGAAGGGCGGGATCCTCGCACAGGGGCGTGCGGAAGAAGGTGGGGATGGAGGCGTAGCGCGGGCGCTGCTGGGGGTCGGAGAAATCCAGCATTTCCGCGCCGTCGTCTTTATCCTGGCTCATCTCTCGCTCCCTTCGCGATGCCGGGCGCCGGCGGGGCCTTGGGTGGGACGCGCCCCCGGTCCGGAGCCCCGGTCCGAAGCCTCGATCCGAGGCCCTGGCGAGACGGTCCGGCCGCGACGGGGCTGCCGCGACGATCCGGCCCCGTCCGGGCGCGGGCGCGGCGCGTCACTCCGCCGGCGTGGCGGCGCTGCGGTTTTCGGCGGCCTTGACCTTGCCGTCGTAGTCGGGGTGCAGGGTGCCCATGACCCGGTCCCAGAAGCTGAAGTAATTGGCGTAGTTCCATGTGAACAGCTCATGGTGCTGATCGTGGAACGTCGTGCAGACCATCGGACTGGGATGGCGCGTCGTCGGGTCGGCGAAGTATTCGTGCCCCGCGTGGCCAAGCTGACCGTTGACGTGGTCGTAGACCCGGTGCGCGATCAGCGCCAGCGGCCCCACCGGCAGCAGCACGACGGCGGCGACCTGGAAGAGCTGGATCATCGCCGTTTCCACGACCGTCTGGCTGTCGGAGCTCCACACCGTCGGGGCGATGGAGCGGTGATGCCAGTGGTGGAACCTGTAGAACGGACGCGTGTGCAGCAGCCGGTGCGACCAGTAGAACCAGGCGTCGTAGAGCACCACGAGCGCCGCGAAACCGGCGACGAAACCCCAAAATCCGGTCCAGGGCGACCAGAGCGTCAGACCGCGGTCTTGCAGCGTCAGGGCCAGCGCCAGGCACAGCGCGGTCACGGCGATGGAGCGCAGGCTTTCCATCTGTTCGGCGCGCGCCCGTTTCAGCCCGTCGCGATCCGGCTGGATCCGACGATCCGGATGGCGGGCGTTCCAGCGCAGCAGAAGGGCCCCGAAGCCGAAATACGCAGCCACGTTCACGGCGTAGGCGACCGCGAACAGGGTCGCGAGCTGGAGGAGGAAATCGACGGCGAGGGCCAAGGCGCGCTCCTGCACGGGGGCTTGCGAGTTGTCGCTTTGCCAACAGCGGCGAGCGCCGTCAATTCATCGCGTCGCCGCAGGTGTTTTCGCTTGACGGCCGGTCATGGATCGTTGCCCATATGTCAACGGTTATCCCGTGAAACAGTTTCGAAGATCGGAATATGGGGACAATGAGCGGTTTGAACGCCATATCGTCCGCCCCTCGGCAGGCCTTCGTTCGAACGCGCTGCGGCGCGGAGGTTCGGTTGCGTCTGATCGGCGCCGGACCGCCGGTTCTGCTGCTGCACGCGAGCCCGCGCAGCTCCGCCTCGCTGGTTCCGCTGGCGGAGCGGCTGGGCGGACGTCTGACCTGCATCCTGCCGGACACGCCCGGCTTCGGCCTGTCGCCGCCGCTGCGCATGGCGCGACCGGAGGCGGGGGATTTCGCGGACGTGCTTTTGGAGACGGCGGAGGCGCTGGGGCTGGGGCCGATGCCGGTCTACGGCACGCATACCGGCGCTGCGCTGGCCGCGGCGGCGGTGCTTCGCGCGCCCGCGCGGGTGACGGCGGCGGTGCTGGACGGTTTCGCGCTGTTCGATCCGGCCGAGCAGGCGGAGATCCTCAGCTCCTACCTGACGCCGTTCCGCCCTGCGCTGGACGGGACCCATGCGGCTTGGCTGTGGTCGCGGGTGCGCGATCAGATGACGGCGTTTCCGTGGAACCAGGTGTCGGACGCCCAGCGCCTGCGCGGGGGGCCGCCGCCGCTGGCGACGCTGCAGGCCATCGTGCAGGATTTTCTGCTGGCCGGCGACGCCTATCGGGCGGGCTACGCGGCGGCGTTCCGCTTCGACCATTTCGCGGCGCTGCGCGAGGCGGAATCTCCGCTGCACCTGGTGGCGCCGGGCGACGACCTGCTGGCGCCCCTGATGCCGCGCGCCAAGGGGCAGGGCGCGGCGGCGCGGCTGCACCCGATCGCCAACGACCGCGAGGCGCTGCACGACCTGGTCGCGGCGCTGCTGGAGGAGGCGGCCTCGGACGAGACGACCAGCGCGGCGGAGCTGGCGGAGCGGGCGCGCG
>JBCBYE010000160.1:0-8033 GCA_039816075.1 Pseudomonadota bacterium
AACACCAGTTCCGGCAGCCACAGCGCCAGGCTGGGGAAGTAGACCACCAGCGAAAGGCCGATCAGCTGCAGGATGACGAAGGGGATGATGCCCTTGTAGATGTCCGTCATCAGCACCGCGCTCGGCGCCGCGCCCTTCATGTAGAACAGCGCGAAGCCGAAGGGCGGCGTCAGGAACGAAGTCTGCAGGTTCACCGCCACGAGGATGGCGAACCAGTAGATCACCTGTTCCTGCAGGTACCTCATCTCCGCCATGTTCAGCCCGCCGGCGGTGTCGAAGCCTAGATGCGGCCCGAAGGTTTCGGCCATGCCCCGGATGATCGGCGAGAACACCGGCAGGATGATCAGCGTGATCTCCAGGAAGTCGAAGAAGAAGCCCAGCAGGAAGATCGTGAACATCAGCACGAAGAGCAGGGCCCAGGGGCTCAGCTCCAGGAACTCGATGAGGTGGATGATCAGCTCTTCGCCGTAGACGTTCCGGAAGATGGTGGAGAACGCGACCGCGCCCACGAAGATGAAGAAGATCATCGCCGTGGTCAGGGCCGTGCGATGCACCACGCCCTTGAGCACCTCGAAGGTCAGCGTGCGGTTGAACGCCGCCAGCACCATCGAGCCGAACGCGCCCACGCCGGCCGCCTCCGTCGGCGTGGCCCAGCCCGCGAAGATCGAGCCCAGCACCATCACGATCAGGAACAGCGGCGGGATGAAGCCGCGCAGCACGCCGCCCAGCAGCGTGTTGCCCTCCTTCTTGCCGATCCACATGGCCGAGATGAAGATCGTGATGAAGGCGATCAGCGGCCAGTTCAGATCGTCGTAGATCTGGAACATCTCCGCCTCGACCGCGACGAAGGCGGCGAGGACGAAGATACCGATGAACAGCCACGCGTTCTTTTTGTTGGTGGGTTCGAGATGGATCTCGTCCTCGCGCAGCTTGGGCGCGGAGGACGGCCAGATCGAGGCCACCGTCAGGATGTAGAGGAAGTAGAGGCCGGCCAGCAGCAGCCCTGGAAAGATCGCGCCGATGAAGAGGTTGCCCACCGACACCGCCAGCAGGTTGGCCATCAGCACCAGCATGATCGACGGCGGGATAAGGATGCCCAGGGTGGCCGAGGCCGCGATGGTGCCCGTCGCCAGCCGCGGGGAATAGCCCTTGCCCAGCATGGAGGCGAGCGCCAGCAGCGTCATCATCACGACCGAGGCGCCGATGATGCCCGTGGTCGCCGCCAGGATCGTGCCCATCACCGTCACCGACAGCGCCAGGCCGCCGGGGACCTTGCGCAGCAGGATCTGCAGGATCTGCAGCAGCTCCTCGGCGACGCGGCTCTTTTCCAGCATCGTGCCCATGAACACGAAACATGGGATCGCCACGAGGATCGGGTTCTGCACCGCGCCCGAGGCGCCGTCGCCGCCCCAGACCCGCTGGATCACCTGGAAGAAGACCGGCCAGTTCAGAAAGTCGAGCCAGATCGACAGCATGCCCACCAGCACCGACACGCCGCCCAGCGCGATGGCCACCGGCATGCCCGTGAAAAGCAGCAAGGCCAGCACCAGGAACATGTAGGCGCCGATGTACTCATAGAGGTGGTCGTAAATCAGGTCCCACATCTCAGACGCCCCCCGCCTTGCGACGTTCCTCGGCGAGCTGACGCTCCGCCTCCAGGCGCACGGCCTCCAGCTCGTCGGAGGCGTCCGAGAAGATCTCCAACTCCTCCATCGCGGTCTGCTGCTGGGCGTTGTCGCCGTAGAGCGTCGCGTAGAGGCGCAGGATCGTCGCCAGAACCGCCATCAGCGCGATGACGAAGCCCCAGACCATGGCGCTTTTCACGAACCAGCGCTGGCCGATGCCGGTCAGCGATTCCGACCCCTCGCCCTGCCAGAAGCTGATCGAGGTCAGGTCGAACGAATACTTGATCATCACCAGCAGGAACGGCAGCGCCAGGATGATGAGCAGCCAGAACTCCAGCCGGGCCTGTCCGCGGCGGCTGAGCATCTCGCGGAAGATGTCCACGCGAACATGCGCGTTGGCCAGATAGCCGAAGCCGAAGGTGAACATCAGCAGGAAGGCATGAAAGTGCCACTGCATGTCCTGAAGGATCGTCGACACCGAATAGCCCGACGTGGCGGTCCATTCGGCGAAGGCCAGGCGCGTGACGTCCAGCTTTCGGGTGATGACGTCGAACATGATCGTGAAGATCAGCGGGATGATGATCCAGCCGATGGCCTTGCCGATCCAGCGGGATACGCCGTCGAGCCGCCGCGCGGCGCTCAGCATGCCGTCCATTTAGGTTTCCTGCCCTGTTCCGGGCGCCTGCCGCAGCGTCCGCGCGGGAGGATCCGTCGCCCCCTCGCGGCGCGCGTTCCGGCGCCCTGTCATGGGAAGGCGGCGGTCGAGACCGCCGCCTGAGACCGAAGTCGACGATCAGGCGCCGGCCGGCCGGGACGAACCCGGCCGGCCGAGCGGGCTCACTTCAGGTAGCCCATCTCGCCCCAGACCTTGTACTGCTCGTGGAACGCCGAGTAGCTCTGCCACAGGGCCTCCACGTCCGGGTTCGCGGCGCGCTCTTCGGCCAGAACCTCGGTCCAGATGTCGCGCAGCTGGTCCAGCACCTCGTCGGGCCAGGTCACGTTGGTGACGCCGTCCTCGATGTTGGCGGCCATGGCGGCCGGCTGCAGGGCTTCGCCCTCGGCCAGCTCGTGCATGAAGTTGGCGTCGCAGGCCAGCTGGAAGATCATCTGGTAGTTTTCAGGCAGATCGTTCCAGGCGTCCATGTTGACCAGGATCTCGTTGGTCGTGGACTGCTGGTGCCAGCCGGGGAAGTAGTTGTACTTCGCGATCTGGTAGAAGCCGTAGGAGCGGTCGATGGCGGGCATCGAGAACTCGGTGGCGTCGATCGTGCCCAGCTCCAGCGCCGGATAGATGTCGCCGCCGGCCAGCTGCTGCGTCGACACGCCCAGCTTCTGCATGACCTTCGCGCCCATGCCGAAGAAGCGCATCTTCAGGCCCTTGAGCTGGTCGAGGCTCTCGATCGGCTCGCGGAACCAGCCCGACGTCTCCGGCGGGATCATGCCGCAGTAGAAGTACTTGATGTTGTCGCGGGCGTAGAGATCGGCGACCAGCTCCTCGCCGCCGCCTTCCTTGAGCCAGGCGTTGAACTCAAGCGCGCCCGGGCCGAACGGCCAGGTGGAGGCGAACGCGAAGGCCGAGTTCTTGCCCTGGTTCGCGCCCGGCGTGCCGTAGCCCGCCTCGAACGCGCCCTGCGACACCGGATCGTAATAGGCGTAGCCGCCGGTCAGGGCGTTCGGCTCGAACACCTTGATGTCGAAATCGCCGTCGGTGGCCGTGCGCACCCAGTCCGCGATGCGGTAGCCCACCGGGCCGATCACCGCCACGTTCTGTCCGAACGCGGAGTGCATCTTCCAGCGAACCTTCTTCGCTTCGGCGTCGCCCGCCGAAACCGAAAGCGCCAGCGCGCAGACGGCGACGCCCGAAAGCGCCTTGGTCATGAACCCAAGGGTCATCAGCAAGTCTCCCTGTTGTCGGCGGCCGCGCCCTTGCATGCGCGCCGCCCCTCCCTCGCCGGCCTCCCAACCGGCTTGCGGCCAAGTAGGGCCGAGGCCGCGCGCGGTGTCAACAAAGCGACGCGATTAATTGAGACCCGGCTTTCGCCGGCCTTGCGCGGACGCGCCGGCGAAAGCGGCGGTTTCACATTCGTTTTCTTGCGTCTTCGGGAGCGCGGACCTGACGGGCGCATGGATTGGGCGCTTTAAGCGAATGTTAGCCGCCCTGCGGCCATTCCCTCGGCCGACGCTCGATCCGCGTCGGCCAAAGGGTTCCGCACCATGTCATCGCTGTCCATCGCCGCCCGCATCCGCGCCGCCGTCGGCGCCGCCCTGGCCGCCGTCGCGCTGCTGGGGGTCGTGGCGGTCGCCGCCGCCCTGACGCTGGGCGGCCTCTTCGACGACTACCGCGACGCCTCGCGCGAGGCGCTGTTCTTCGCGGAGGTCGAGGAAGACCTGCTCGAAATGCGCCAGGCCAGCTTCGGCTATCGCCTGGGCGCGTCCGAGGCGTTGGCCGCCGAGGTGGACGACAACGCCCGCGACATCATCGACGGGCGCGGCCGGGTCGCCGCGCGCGTGGCCGATCCGGGCCGACGCGCGACCTTCGAGGCGGTCGCCCTGCAGGTCGAAGGCTACGTGGAGGCGTTCGGCCGCATGAGGGCGCTGCAGATCCGGCGCGACGCCGAAGTGGCGGAATACGCGCAGACGGCGACCGCCGCGCGACTGGCATTCTCCCAGGTGCGCGATCGGTCGGCCGCGGCCGACGACGCCCGGTCGGTGGAGCGGGCGGCAAAGGTGCAGGAATCCCTTCTGCTCGGCCGCGCCTACATGGAACGTTTCCTGCTGTCGAACGCCGCCGAGGCCTACGACACGGCCGCCAGCCGCTTCGCCGACGCCCTGTCGGGCATGGATGCGCTGGCCGGCGGCCTGTCCGACCGCGAGGCGATCGCGGCGGCGGCCGAAGGCGCGCGGCAGCTCGAGATCGCCGTCGCCGCCGCCGCCGCCGCGCGCGACACCATCGCCGCGCGCAACGCCGTGCGCGCCGCCGAGCTCGACGTGATCGGCCCGCGCATGACGACCGAGCTCGAAGGCGCGCTCGACGCCATCATCGACATCCAGGCCGATCTCGGTCGCGAGGCCGACGCGCTGATCGAAACCCTGGTGATCGGCGTGGTCGCCATCGCGGTCCTCGCTCTGGCCGTCGGCGCCGCGCTGGGGCTTTCGGTGGCCCGCAGTGCCGCGCGCGACGTGGCCGAGGCGGCGGAGACCATGACGCGGCTGGCCGAGGGCGATCTCGAGGCGCCGATCCGCGGCCTCGACCAGGGCCACGAGATCGGGGCCATGGCCCAGGCCCTCGACGTCTTCAAACGCAACGCGCGCGACAAGCAGGCGGCCGACGCCGAGACGCTCAAGCGCGCCGCCGAGGATGCCGAAGCGGCCAAGCGGATGGACGCCCTGGCGCGCGATTTCGCCGATGCGGTGCGCGCTGCGGAGGCGGGCGACTTCTCCTCCCGCGTCTCCGAAGCCCGCGGCGAGGCGTCGCTCGACGCGCTCTGCCGCGGCCTCAACGCCCTGCTCGGCAAGGTCGACGCCGGCCTGGGCGAGGCCGGCCGCGTGCTTCGCGCCATGGAGCGCGGCGACCTTGCCGCGCGCATGTCCGGCCGGTTCGAAGGGGCCTTCGCCGACCTGCGCGATTCCGTGCACGGCTCCCTCGACCGGCTGGGCGAGGTGCTGGCCGAGGTCTCCGAGGTCGCCGGCGATCTCGACGGGCAGGGCGCCGGCCTCGGCGATCTCGCCGGCGACCTGGCCGAGCGCACGGAACGTCAGGCCGCCTCGCTGGAGGAAACCTCCTCGACCATGGAGGAGATGGCCGCCTCGATCCGCAACAACGCCGAAAGCGCCGCGGACGCCGACGCCCTCTCCGCCGACGGCCGCGCGCGCGCCGACCGGGGCGACGCGGTCATGACCCGCACCGTGGCCGCCATGCGTGAGATCGAGGAAGGCTCGGCCAAGATCTCCGACATCACCTCGGTCATCGATTCCATCGCCTTCCAGACCAATCTGCTGGCCCTGAACGCGGCGGTGGAGGCGGCCCGCGCCGGCGAGGCCGGCAAGGGCTTCGCCGTCGTCGCCTCCGAAGTGCGCACGCTCGCGCAGCGCTCCTCCGAAGCGGCGCGCGACATCCGCGCGCTGATCGACGACAATTCCAGCCAGGTGCGCGACGGCGTCGCCCTGGCGGAGGAGGCGGGCGGCATGCTCAAGGAGATCCTCGAAGGCTCCCGCCGCATCGCCGAGGCGCTGGCCGACATCTCCTCCGCCTCCAAGGAGCAGGCGACAGGCGTGTCGGAGGTGGCCGCCTCCGTCTCGAACCTCGAGGAGATGACCCAGCGCAACGCCGAGGCGTCCGACCGCTCGGTCTCCGCCGCGCAGACCCTCGGCGGCCGCTCCCGCCGTCTGCAGGAGCTGCTGGCGACCTTCAAGCTGCCGGGCGAGGCGCGGGCCCGCGCGGCCGCCTGAGGCGTCGCGGCGACCGCGCCGGGGCTCGCTCGAGCCTCGGCGCGCGCCGCCCGCCGCGCATCAGTCGAGAAACTCGGCGAAGCCGTCGAGCGGCTCGCGCTCGCTGACCAGCGTGTTCTCCGGCGCCTCCGGATCCGGTCGGCCCAGCGCCATACCCGAGACGATGATCTCGTCGTCCGGGATGCCCAGCGTCGCATGCACCGTCGCGCCGAACTCGCACCAGGCCTGCTGCGGACAGGTCTCCAGCCCATGATCGCGCGCCAGCACCATCACGTTCTGCATGTACATCCCCATGTCGAGCCAAGAGCCGTAGAGCATCCGCCGATCCATGCGGAAGAACAGCCCCACCGGCGCGCCGAAGAACTCGAAATTGCGCAGCATCGCCTTGGTGCGCCCCGGATAATCGTCGCGCTCGATCCCATAGAGCGCATAGAGCGCATAGCCCACCGCCCGCTTGCGGCCCAGATAGGGCTCCGGCACCGGATGCGGCGAGTATTCGTATTCCAGCGACCGTTCGCCCGCCGTCGCCGCGGCGATCACCGCCCGGCTCAGCGCCTCTCGCGCGGCGCCGGTGACGCAGGTGACCTTCCACGGCTGCGTATTGGTCCCCGACGGCGCGCGCGAGGCGTCGGCGAGGATCGTGCGCACCGTCTCCATCGGCACCGGATCGGGCAGAAACCGGCGGATGGAATGCCGCCCCGTCACCGCCGCCGTGGCCGACACGCCGCCGCCCGTCCCCTCGCTCTCGTCCCGCATCGCGCGTCCCTCCGCTGCGTCGGCCGCGCGCGCGGCCGGGAGCCCGCACCATGTCCCCCGCCCGCCCGCCGAGCAAGGCGCCTGGCGCGCCGCCGCGCCTGCCGCGCGCCGCATGGGAGCCCCAGGCGGGTCGGGGCGGGGCGTGCGAAGCCATGACATCCGCCGACCGTCTCGCGGCGGCGCGGCCGCGCCGCCGCGCGCGCGTCAACCGCCCCCGGCGAAGCGGGATGCGGTGGCGCAGCGCAGGAACGCGGCCCCGAGGCGTCGCGCGCCGCCTCGACCGCGCGAAAACCGCCGCCGCCGATGCCGCGATCGGCCCCAGCGCCGCCGGCCCCAAGCCCCAAAGCCCCAAGCCCCCAAGCCTGCCGACGCGACCGATGGAGGGTCGACGCACGGCCGCGCCGCCGCCGCGCCGCCGCCTCTCGCCGTTCGCGCTCCATCGCCTGCCCGCCCGCGCGTCATCCGACGACCGTCGGGCGCGCCGTCGACATCGTTCAGCGATCCGGCGTCCGCTCCCCGAGCCGTACGCCAGGCCGGCGTCGTCGGCGGCGACGGACCCGAGAGCCTGCTGCGAACGCCGCTCCCGGTCGACCCTGCGAAAGACGCCCCGGCCCGCCGGCCGCGCCGCCCCGCTGCGACCCGCGGCTCAAGACGCCGCCTCGCGACCTCGGCCCGGCCGACGCGCCCGCAGACCCCGCCCCGACGCTCAGTCCGGCAGTCCGCCCAGCAGCAGCAGCGCCTGCATGCCCCGACCCGGCGTCGCGCCGGGAAAGGCGCGGCGGAAGGCGCCTGCGACCGCGCCCTCGCGGTGCATTCGGCTCAGGGCCGCGTCCAGCGCCGCGCGGAAGGCCTCGTCGCCCTTGGGCAGCGCCAGCGCGTGCCGCTCCACCGTCAGCGTATTGTCGGCCACCGACAGCCGATCCGCCGCGCCCGATCCCGCCGCCAGAAACATCAGGATCGATTGATCGGCGAAATAGGCGTCCACCTCGCCGTCCAGCAGCGCCGCCACCCCGGCGTCATGCCCCGCGACGGTCGTCACCTCGCCCGGCATGCCCGTCCCCTCCAGCGTGCCGCGCAGCGCACGCTCGGTCGTCGTGCCGCCCAGAACGCCCAGGCGCTTGCCGGCGAGCCCGCCGAAATCCGTCTCCTCGCCCCGGCGCAGCATCACGCCCGCCCCGTCGACGAACGTGGGCAGGCTGAATT
>JBCBYE010000790.1:0-1928 GCA_039816075.1 Pseudomonadota bacterium
CGGCGAAGGGCAGGACGGCGAAGGGCAGGACGGCGACCAGCGCCGCCGCGCCGAGGCGCCGAGACATCGAGCCCGCGCGCGCACCCGAACGATCCGCCGCCGCGCCCCCGCGCGAACGACGGGCGCTGTCGCGCCGGCGCATCCTGGCCCTCATCCCATCGCTCGCTTGCTGTTCTGGTTTCCGTCGAGCCCTTGGGTGATCGCACGCCGCCCGCCCCCTGTCGACCGAGCCTGCGCGCCAGGCCCCCGCCCGGCCCTGCGGTTGTGTCCACCCGACGACAGGGCCGTCGCGCTCAGCCCCGCCGGCCCAGGTTCAGCAGCCGCGACAGGCCCATGCGCCAGGCCTGCCGCGCGCGGCCCTGCGGCGTGCTCACGAAGGCCCGCTCCTCATGCAGCCATTCCAGCACCCGCTCCGGCGGCGCAGGCAGGCGCGTCGCGGGGTCGATGTAGCGCGGATAAAGGATCAGCGCCGCCGCCGTCAGCGCATCCAGGCTCAGCGTCCGTCCCCGGTCGAACGCCGCCCCCGCGGTCGTCGTCAGGCCCCAGCCGGCATAGAACGGCCGCCCATGGGTCGCCACAGCCCGCCCGCGCAGCAGCGCCTCGAACCCCATCAGCGACGTCATCGTCTCCACCTCGTCGGCCCAGTCGAGGCAGGCGGCCGCGGACGCCTCCGCCGCCACGCCGTCCGCCAGCGCCAGCGTCGCCTCGTCCACCGCCCCGCGCCGCAGCCCGGTCAGCACGTCCGGATGGGGCTTATAGAGCAGGAAGGCGTCGGGCGAGCGCGCCCGCGCCCTTCGGATCAGCTCCGCATTGCGATGCACGTCGGGAGAGCCCCAGCGCAGGCTCGCATCGCCCTCCACCTGCCCCGGCACCAGGATGCGCCGCCGCCCCGCCGGCGCCTCGGGCAGCGGCTCGGATCGCGCCAGGTTGTACTTCGTGATCCGTAGCGCCACGAGCCGTTCGCGCAGCGCCTTCGCCCGCGCCAGCAGCGCCGGCGTGAACGTCGCCTCGCGCGCGATCCGCTCGAAATCCGTGGGCCGGGACGCATCGAAGTAGAGCCCCTCTCGATCCACCGCCAGGCTTGCCGGCGGCGCATGCTGCAGCCCCAGCCCGACGGAGCGGACGAAGCCGTCCTCCAGCCGCACGGCCTCCGGCGCGTCCGACGCCTCCAGCTCCCGCATGCCCCAGACGGCCAGTCGACCTGCGATCCGCCGCGCGGTCCGCGTCGCCTGAACCTCCGTCGCCCGATGCAGCGGCGGGCCGGCGGGCCCGGTCAGGAACGGCGTGGCGTTGCGCCGCCGCCAGCGGCTGAACCCCACGGTCACCGCCTGCCGCGCATTGGCCAGCGCCGCCCGCCGCAGAAAGGTCAGAGCCTCCAGCCCCTGCTCCGCCCCGCAAGGCGTGCCGCGCCAGGGATCGACGAAACGCGCCCGCGCCAGCCACGCCGCGGGATCCGGCGCGCCGGCCTCGGTCAGAACCTCCACGCCGCCCAGCGCCGCCCAATGCGCCGCCCAATGCGCCGCCCAATGCGCCGGAGACGCCTCCGCCGTCGCGACCAGCCGCCGCAACGCCTCCGGCCGCAGATGCTCCGGCCCCTCGCGCACGGTGAACCCCAGCTCCGCCGCCGCCTGCGCCGTCTGCCCCGGCGGCGCCAACGCCGCCGCGCCCTCGGCGCCGAAGCGCTCCAGGGCCAGGCTCAGCAGCCGCCCGGCCGCCGGCGGGGCCAGGCCGCGCAGATCCACCGCCGCCTCCGCCTCCAGCGCGTCGGCGCGTGGGGCAGGCCACCACAGGACCTCCGCGCGCAGGACCGCCGACAGCGCCGCCGCATCCGACGCCGCGGCGCCGCCCCAGCCGAACGCGATGCAGGGAAATCCGGGCAGCGCCCCCGGCAGCAGCCAGCTCAGCGCCGCGCCGGCGGCCGGCGCCTC
>JBCBYE010000751.1:0-2108 GCA_039816075.1 Pseudomonadota bacterium
CCGACGCGGCCGGCGCGCTCGCCGACCTGGTGGAGCGCGTCGCCGCCCGCGACCTGCCCTGACCTCGACGCCGCCCCCGACGCCGACCCCGACACCGCCCCCGCCCCCGCCCCCGATCCCGACGCCGCCCCCGACCCCGACGCCGACACCGATCCTGCCGGAGACGCCCATGAGCCCCGCCACCCGCCTGCCGCAATCCATCGGTCCGATCCACTTCACCGGCATCGGCGGCATCGGCATGTCGGGCATCGCCGAGGTGCTGCTCAATCTCGGCTACGACGTGCAGGGCAGCGACCTGCGCGACAGCGACATCGTGCAGCGCCTGCGGTCCTTCGGCGCGCGCATCGCCATCGGGCAGAACGCCGACAATCTCGGCGCCGCCGAGGTCGTCGTGATCTCCAGCGCCATCAAGCCGGGCAACGCCGAGCTCGACGCCGCCCGCGCCGCCGGCCTGCCCGTCGTGCGGCGCGCGGAGATGCTGGCCGAGCTCATGCGCCTCAAATCCAACGTCGCCGTGGCCGGCACCCATGGCAAGACGACGACGACCTCGCTGGTTTCCGCCGTGCTCGACGCCGGCGGGGTCGATCCCACCGTCATCAACGGCGGCATCATCCACGCCTACGGCTCCAACGCCCGCATGGGCGCCGGCGAATGGATGGTGGTGGAGGCGGACGAAAGCGACGGCACCTTCGTGCGCCTGCCCGCCACGCTGGCCATCGTCACCAACATCGACCCCGAACATCTGGACCACTACGGCGATTTCGAGGGGGTCAAGGACGCCTTCGAGAGCTTCGTCGCCAACATCCCCTTCTACGGCGCCGCGATCTGCTGCCTCGACCATCCCGAGGTGCAGAGCCTGGTCGGGCGCGTCGACGACCGCCGCGTCATCACCTACGGCTTCTCGCTGCAGGCGGACGTGGTGGGCGTGAACCTGCGCTACGAGGACGGCGCCGCCGTCTTCGACGTCATCGCCCGCCTGCGCGACGGCGCCGCGCGGGGGGAGCGGCGGCTGGAAGGCCTGCGCCTGCCCATGCCGGGCGAGCACAACGTGCAGAACGCGCTCGCCGCCGTCGCCGTGGGGCTGGAGCTGCGCCTGCCGGACGCGGCCATCCGCAAGGCCCTGCAGGAGTTCGGCGGGGTCAACCGCCGCTTCACCCTGGTGGGCGAATGGAACGGCGCGCGGATCATCGACGATTACGGCCATCACCCGGTGGAGATCGCCGCGGTCCTGCGCGCCGCGCGCCAGGCGGCCGGGCGCGGCCGGGTCATCGCCGTGCACCAGCCGCATCGCTACACGCGGCTCGCCTCGCTGTTCGACGATTTCTGCTCGTGCTTCAACGACGCCGACGCGGTGGCCATCGCCGACGTCTACGAGGCGGGGGAAAGCCCCATCGAGGGCGCCGACCGCGACGCCCTGGTGGACGGTCTGCGGCGCCACGGACACCGCGACGCCTCCGCCCTCGCCTCGCCGGACGCGCTGGCGGAATTCGTGGCGGGCAAGGTGGGGCCGGGCGACTACGTGGTGTGCCTGGGCGCCGGCTCCATCACCGGCTGGGCCCGGGCGCTGCCCGAGGCGCTGAAGGCCCGCGACGCGGCCTGAGCGGCGGGGGGGCCTGGCGGAGCGCTGCGCGCACGTGAAACCGCCCCCCCTCCCTGTCCCTCCCCCTGCAGGGGGAGGGGACGCCAGCGGGCGGGTCTTGCCATGCTTGCAACGTTGCGGTGGCTTCTTTGAAGACGCTGGTTTGCTGAGAAGGCCCGCAAGGGCGGGCCTCTGGCGAGCGTTCGCCGAGTCGCCGAAAGCCTCAAGGCCGAGCCGCGCTTCGCGCGGTCGCTGCGCGCCAAGAGCGCTTGCGAGCCTTGACCCTTTCGACGACTCGGCTTGTCCAGGCCTCCTCGGTCTGCGCTGGCGGGAGGGCGGGCGGCGTCTCGCCCCGGACTTGATCCGGGGCCGCCTTGCGCCGCCGCGGGGCGGAGCGCCTTGGTCGTCGCCTTCGCCTTCGCCGTCGCCCGCCGTCGCCGCGGCCCTCTCGCCTTGGTCCCCGGCATGGGTCATACCGCGCGCCATGAGCCCGCATCCCTCCCTCGACGGCGAGGCGCTGCTGCGCCGG
>JBCBYE010000796.1:0-1898 GCA_039816075.1 Pseudomonadota bacterium
CTCGGGCGATCAGGTCGCGGGCGGTCAAGTCTCGGGCGATCAGGTCGCGGGCGGTCAAGTCTCGGGCGATCAGGTCGCGGGCGGTCAAGTCTCGGGCGGTCAAGTCTCGGGCGGTCAGGTCTCGGGCGGCATCTCGAACGTCCAGACCATGGACGACGTCCGCAGCGCCGCGTCCTCGCCATGGGCCGTGGGAACCTGCGCCGCCAGCGCCTCCAGCCAATCGGCGGCCTCGCGGGCGTCCACCTCGCATTCGCGCACCAGCCAGTCGAAATGCCCCGTGAGGGACCGCACGCGGTCCTCGCCGCGGAACGCCAGATAGACCTGGCCCACATAGATCACCGCCAGCAGCGGGCCGAAGACGGTCATCGGCGCGCTGAACACGCGCCGCGCGTCGAAGAAGAACAGCCGCAGACCCGGATAGAGCTCCCGCGCCCGGCGGGCCAGCAGGACCAGCTGCTCGCGTCGCGCCGCCGCCGGCAGGCCCCGCCAATAGCCCTCGCCGCGGGCGAAGCTCTCCACCTCGTGGCGCGGCACGGCGATCTCATGGTCCGAACGGCCGGCGCGCAGCCAGTCCATCCGGTCGACCATCGCGTTGACCGCCTGGTCCGGCGTGCGGCCCAGATGCGCCTCGTATTCCCAGCGCAGCACCGCCTCGGTCTTGAGCGCATCGGGCATGGAGGCGGGGACGTGGCGGACCTTGTAGCCGTCGGCCTCCCGGTGCCAGGCGAAGATCTCCTCGTCGACGGCCGCGCGTTCGGCCGCGGCCATCTTGACCGCCGCCGCCACCAGGTCGCCCGCGCGCTCCGGCCGCTCCGACAGGCCCAGCAGCCAGTCGGCGCTGACCCCCAGCGCCTCGGCGCAGTCCGCGGCGAGCTGGGCGTTGGGCAGCCGCGTCTCCCCCGCCGCCATCAGCGCCGAGATGGTGGAGCGGTCCACCCCCGTCGCCCGCCCCAGAGCCGAGCGCGACAGGCCGGCCAGGGCGAGCGCTTCGCCCAACCGTTCCCGAAATTTCGCCGCCCGATCCCGTTTGTCCACTTTTCACGGCATCCGTTCTGAAAACCCGCCATCGCCGCAGATCCGCCGCGCATGTCCCGAATACCGCTAACCCGCCGCATCCGCTAGACCCGCCCCGAACCGCCGCTCCAAAAAAGGACCCCCCATGGACAGCCCCAAGCGCACCCTCGTCAAAGCCCTGACCTGGCAGGGCTGCGGCCTCATCGTGATGAGCCTGCTGGGCTACGCCATGACCGGCTCGTGGGAGGCCGCGGGCGGCTATTCGCTGGGCGCGGCGGCCCTGGGGCTGGCGACCTTCGTTCTGCATGAGCGGCTGTGGAACCGCATCGCCTGGGGCCGCGCCCCGACCGAGCGAGGGGCCGAGGCGCAGACCGCTGCCCAGACCGGGGCCCAGGCCCGGTCGCAGGCCCGGTCGCAGGAATGATCAGACCTCGGCCACGCCGACGCGCGAGGCGGCCCGCAGCCGCAGGCCGGGTCGGGGCGCCGGCAGAGGGCTGAGCGCCGTCCACAGGATCGCCGCATGGCCCAGCCCCTGCATCGCCGCGAAGAAGGCGTCGTCCGGGTCCCAGACCGCCGACGAGGCCGCCAGCGCGGTCACGCCCAACGCCGCCGCCACGGAGGTCGCGGCGCGCAGCGCGCCCCAGGGCAGAACGCGCGACAGCACGACCATCGCCACGGGGATCTCCACCACCGCGCCGCCGGCGAGCGCCAGCCACGGCGCTAGCGGCGAACCGCCCAGCGCGCCGCCGGCGAGGTCCGCCAGCACGCCGGGCTCGAAAACCTCATGCACGTCCCGAAACAGCAGGTTGAGCGTCACGAAGGTCCAAAGGGCGGAGAGACGCCCGCGGCGGCGCAGGTTGTCGAGAGAGTCGGTCATGGCGAGA
>JBCBYE010000434.1:0-4238 GCA_039816075.1 Pseudomonadota bacterium
ATAGCATCGCCGTCACGCCCAGGCAGACGCCGGGGACCACGAAGAACACGCCCAGGATGTAGGCCAGCGCGGCGGCCTTGTTCTCCGCCGCGGTCAGGCCCATCCACTCCGCCGCCCTGACCGGCAGGAACCTCAGGAACGGCAGGCCGTAGATCACCAGCACCCCCAGCACGTTGTAGGCGAGGTGGATGAAGGCGATCTGCAGCGCCGCCTCGCCGTTGCCGGTCACCGCGGTCGCCGCCAGCAGCGCGGTGACGCAGGTGCCGATGTTGGCCCCCAGCGTGAAGGGATAGATCTGCTTGAGCCCGAAGGCGCCGGAGCCCGCCAGCGGCACCATCAGCGACGTGGTGGTGGAGGAGGACTGCACCAGCACCGTCACCAGCGTGCCCGAGGCGATGCCGGAGACCGGACCGCGCCCGATGGCGGTGTGCATGATCTCCTTGGCCTTGCCGACCATCAGCTTCTTGAGCAGCTTGCCCACGTAGTTGATCGACACGAAGATCAGCCCGATCCCCACCGCGATCAGCAGGATCCCGCCGACCGTGTCGCCCAGGCTCAGCAGCGGGCTCTTGATCGCGTCGGTCACCGGCGCCGTCGCCGCCTTGACGAAGTTGAAGCCCTTCACCGACGCGTCGGGGCCACCGTAGAAGGGCGCCGCCAGGGTCTTGCCGATGGTCTCCAGCGGGCTGAACAGGATCTCCAGCGGCAGGAAGATTACGACCGAGAGCAGGTTGAAGAAGTCGTGCACCGTCGCGGCCGAAAAGGCGCGGGCGAACTCCTTCTTCTCCCGCACATGGCCCAGGGAGACGATGGTGTTGGTGATGGACGTGCCGATATTGGCTCCCATCACCATCGGCACCGCGACCTCGACGGGCAGACCGCCCGCCACCAGCCCCACGATGATCGACGTGACGGTGGACGAGGACTGGATCAGCGCCGTCGCCACCGTGCCCACCACCAGCCCGGCGAAGGGGTTGGTCGCGAAGGCGAACAGCTCGGCCGCCTCATCGCCCGTGGCGGCCTTGAAGCCCGAGCCGATCAGGCCGACGGCGCAGATCAGAAGGTAGACGAGGCCGGCCACCGCCAGCCAGGAAAGCCACGTGTTCCGGGGCGGCGCGTCGGCCAGCATCTCCGGGGCGGGGTGCATTGGATCTGTGTCGGCCATGGCCTCGGTCCTCCAAAAACGACCGGGTCAGCGTAGACATCGGACATGACGCGCATGCGCCGGCGGCATGACGCCGGGGCGGCGCCGCCGCGACGTTTCCGCGACGGCCTCGCGACGGCCTTGCGCCGCCGCCGCCACCGCCGGCGCCGCCGCCCCCGTCCCCGCCCCCGTCCCCGCCCCCGTCCCCGCCGTCGTCCCCGCCGTCGTCCCCGGCCCCCCTATCCCCACGCTCCCGCCTGTCCTATCCCTGGTCCAAAGCCCGACAGCGGCGGCAGGGAGGCCCCGCGATGATCGACATCGCCAAGCGCGTCTACGACCACCAGTGGAAGATCGACCCGATCGTCCGCTCGCTCCTCGACACGGATTTCTACAAGCTGCTGATGGCGCAGACGGTGTTCCACAATCACCGCGACGCGCGGGTCACGTTCAGCCTCATCAACCGGTCCGACAAGGTGCCGCTGGCGCGCCTGATCGACGAGGGAGAGCTGCGCGAACAGCTCGACCATGTGCGCGCCCTCTCGCTCACCCGGTCCGAGGACGCCTGGCTGCGCGGCAACACGTTCTACGGCAAGCGTTCCATGTTCGAACCGGCCTTCATGGCGTGGATGCAGGGCTTCCGCTTTCCCGACTACCACCTCGAACGCCGCGGCGATCAGTACGAGCTGACCTTCGAGGGGCCGTGGCTCGAGGCGATGATGTGGGAGATCCCGGCCCTCGCCATCCTGATGGAGCTGCGCACCCGCGCCGTGCTGCGCGGCATGGGCAAGTTCGAGCTGCAGGTCCTCTACGCCCGCGCCATGGCCCGCGTGTGGGAGAAGATCCAGCGCCTGCAGCGCCTCGAAGGTCTCGCCATCGCCGATTTCGGAACGCGGCGGCGGCATGGATTTCTGTGGCAGGACTGGTGCGTGCAGGCCATGGCCGAGGGGCTGGGGCCCGCCTTCACCGGCACGTCGAACTGCCTGATCGCCATGCGCGGCGACATCGAGGCCATCGGCACCAACGCCCATGAACTGCCCATGGTCTACGCCGCGCTGGCCGGCGAGGACGACGCGGCGCTGTCCCGCGCGCCCTATCGCGTGCTCTCGGACTGGCAGGCGGATTACGACGGCAACCTGCTGATCGTCCTGCCGGACACCTTCGGGTCCGAGCGATTTTACGCCAAGGCCCCGGACTGGCTGGCGAAATGGACCGGCGTGCGAATCGATTCGGGCGACCCCGAGGCGGGCGGCGAGGCGGCCATCGCCTTCTGGGAAAGCCGCGGAGAGGACCCCAGAGCCAAGCGCCTGATCTTCTCCGACGGACTTGACATAGACGTGATCGAACGGCTGCACGCCCGCTTCGCCCGCCGGGCCAAGATCTCCTACGGCTGGGGCACGTTGCTGACCAACGATTTCCGCGGCCTGGCGCCGGACGACGCGCTCGCCCCCTTCTCCCTTGTTTGCAAAGCGATTTCCGCCGAAGGGCGCCCTTGCGTCAAGATCTCGGACAACCCCCGCAAGGCCACCGGTCCGGCGGCGGAACTGGCCCGCTACCGCCGCATCTTCGACGTGGGCGCGCAGGCGGAGCGGGACGTCCTGGTCTGATCTGGGGCGCCCCGGGGCGCCTCGCCGCGCGCCGACTCCGCTGGTCGCCGCGGAAATGAACGTGCTAACGTCATCGTAGGGCAGCAAAACCGACAAGACGGGTGAACCCGCAGTCCGGTTCGAATTCGGGAAGAGAGGGTCCCGTCCATGCATTGCCGCCCGTTTCGGCCGCGCGTTCGCGCGGTCTCCATTCTCATCGCTCTGACCACCGCCGCGCTCGCCGCCGGCTGCGCGCCCAAGCCCGTCGCGGGGCCCATCGCCTCGACGCCGGACGTGGTCGCCCAGGCGGCCGAGGCCGCGCCGGCCGGCGCGGTCGAGTCCACGGCCCAGGCCATGACCCTGCGCGACGTGCCCCCGGGCGTGCCGCTGAAGGGCAAGGCCATCCTGGTCAACATCCCCAGCTACGAGCTGATCGCCTACGAAGACGGCGTGCCCGTGCTGCGCAGCCGCGTCATCGTCGGCAAGAACGTGCGGGGCGACCGCACGCCGGTGATGGAGACGGAGGTGTCCGTCGTGCGCTTCCGCCCCACCTGGCGGCCGACGCCGTCGATGATCCGCTCGGGCAAGTATGTCGATGGCGTGCGCCCGGCCGGGCCGCGCAACCCGCTGGGACTGCTCGCCATTCGGCTGGAGCCGGGGATGCTGATCTACCTGCACGGCACCAACAAGCCGCACCTGTTCGAGCGTGACCGCCGGGCGCTGTCGGCCGGCTGCGTGCGGGTGGAGAAGTGGGACGAGGTCGCCGCCTGGGTGCTCGATGCGACGCTTGAGGAGGTGCATGCCTCCGCCAACGGCCGCCGCACGTTCGATCAGCCGCCGGAGCGGCGCGTGAAGGTGCTGATGCGCTATCACACGCGCTTTCCGGACGAGAACGGCGTGATGCGGACCCATGCCGACATCTACGGTCGAGGCGGGGAGCCGTTCCGCATGGCCTCGGTCCCCGTCGCGCCGGTTCTGCCGGCCGCCGCGACCCAGTAAGCCGCCGACCCGGCGAGCCGGCGGGTCGCGGACTAGGCAAGACGCTGAGCCCGCGTGCCGAACGCCGCGTCGTCCCCGTCGGGACGGCGCGGCGCCGCTCACCCCCGAAGGCGGCCCGCCGTCACTTGGCGCTGATCTCGTCGCAGGTCGCCAGCACGACGTCGCCGTCAAGGATCGGCTTGGCCACCGCGAAGAAGGCCGCCGTGGCGTCCGACCCGTTGTGCCGGTCCATCGCCGCCTGATCGACGAAGCGTTCGTAGGTGGTGAACAGGCACGGATCCTCCGCGCCCTGCGAGATGTGAAAGCCCACCGTCTCCGGCTCGTTCGCCTTCACATGCGCCGCGACCGCCAGCAGCGCGTCGCGCATCTCGGCCTCGTGCCCGGATCTGGCCCGGATCACCGCGGTGATCGTCTTCATGCTCGCACTCCTTCTTCGCGTCCCGTTGCGCCGCGGCAAGGCTGAGGCGCGCGCCGCCGTGCCGTCAAGCGGCCCGATCAAGCGGCCCCGTCGC
>JBCBYE010000555.1:0-3333 GCA_039816075.1 Pseudomonadota bacterium
GCGCGATCATGGCCACCTTCATCGTCGATCAGGCGGGCGACGACGCCGCGGCCGAGGCCGCCGGCCTCACGCTGCGCGAAGCGCTGGCGCTGGCCGCAGCGGGTCAGGGGGACGATCGCATCGAATTCTCCGACGCGCTGGCTGGGGAAACGATTTTTCTGGGCGAGCGCGGGGAGCTGACGGTTGCGTCCTCGGTCGTGATCGACGGAGACGTGGACGGCGACGGGACGGGCGACATCACGATCAGCGCCCGGTCCGCCGCGGGCGCCGACGATGCCTCCGGCCGCGTGATGGTCATCGACGACGGGGTGGAGGAGGTCGGCCTCGACGTCACGCTGCGGCCAGCGCCAGCGCTTCGCGCAGCGTGAGGCCGGCGGCCTCGGCCGCGGCGTCGTCGCCCGCCTGATCGACGATGAAGGTGGCCATGATCGCGCTCCGTCCCTGCTCAGGCGCCGGCCAAGAACGCTCCGGACGCAAATGGGACCTGTCACGCCGCGCCGCCCCTTGGTCCCCGCAACCCCCTCGGCACGCGGAGTTCACTTAACGGTTCATCCACGATTTGCGCCAGCTTTCGCACCCCTGCAGCTCACGAAACGGCGGCGCCGTTGACGAATTGGGCGGTTCGGCGGAGCGCGTTCGATCCATTCGGAAACACCGGCAGCGCTGGGCCCAGGCGGTCGGGACGCCGCGACGATCGGTTCATCCAAGGCGCGGAAAGCACAACGCGCATGCGCTGTCCTCGTCGCCCATCCTCGCCTATGAGTTGTTCAAGAGGAGTTTCATGATGCAGCGCCGACCTTGGATGTCGACCGTTCCTCCGGACCCCCGCGCCTGGGCCGCCCTGGCCCGGCGGGTCGCCGCGGCATTGGCCCTCGCCGGTCTGGCGCATGCGCCCCCCGCGGCGGCGCAGGAGACGCGGGCGCCCGAGGCTCAGGCGCCGCTGATCGTCGGCTACACCTACCTTCCGCCGTTCATGTATCGCTATGCCGACGGCGCCCGGGGCGGCTTCGCGGTGGAGCTCGCCGAGATGCTCGGCGCGGAAATCGGCGTGGAGGTCCGGTATCTCGAAACCGGCTCCGTGCGCGACGCCGTGGCCGCCCAGGTTTCAGGCGACTCCCACATGATCGCCGGCATCGCGCGCCTCGCGCAGCTCGAAGGCGTCAACGTCTTTTCCGCGCCCGTGGGAGCGGAGCCCCTGCGCCTGATCGTGCGCGCCGGCGACGAGGACGCGCCCGCTTCGCCCGATATCGCCGGCCGGCGCATCGGCGTGGTGCCTCCGGCGGTCGGCTCGGACGTTCTGACCCTGCTCAGCGCCAACGTGCCGGTGAGCCATGCCACCTCCGAGGCGGCGCTGATGCATCTGATCTCCGGAGATCTGGACGCGGTCCTGAACACCAACCCCAGCGCGTTCGAACTGGCGCGCCGCGCCGGGATCGACCATCGCATCGCCTTCGTCGATCCGCCGGTCCGCACGGTCGTGCGCGTGGTCGCGCTGCATGAAAGCCGGGCCGACCTGCTGCCCGCCATCGACGCGGCGGTCGGGCGGCTGGAGGAGGACGGACGGCTCGAGGCCCTGCGCCGCAAGCATTTCATCGAACTGCCGGCGCCCGAGCCCGAGGTCGTGACCTTCGGCGTCGCGCATCTGCCGCCCTACATGATCGTGAAGCCCGACGGCTCCTTCAGCGGCTTCGCGGTGGAGGCCATGCAGGATCTGGCCGAGATCGTCGGGCTGAAGCTTGAGCTTCGGGAGACGCCGCGCCGCGAGTGGGCGGATGGGCCGACGCAGGAGGATTTCGACCTCACCGTCGCGCCCGTGACCTACAAGCGGCGCGAACGCATGGATTTCACGGCCGCCATCGGCCGCGTGCCGGCGCGGCTGCACGTCAGGGCGGGCGCCGACGCGACTGAGGACGGCGCCGCGGATCTCGCCGGCCTCACGGTCGGCGTGGTGCGCCGCAGCGGGGCCTACCCGTTGGTCGTCGGCGACGACGCGAAGGAGGGCGGCGCGGTCGTGGTGGCCTTCGAGACCCTGCCCGACCTTCTGACCGCGCTGACCGATGGAACGATCGACGCGGCCGCATCGACCGAGGACTCGCTGATGTCGGCGGCGGAGGCCCGCGGCTTCGCCGACGCCATCCGCCCGGTCGGCGCGCCCTTGGGCTTCATCTACCGCGCGCCCGCGCTCCGCGTCGGCCTCGGCGCCGTGCGCGAACGCCTGAACGCGGTGATCCCCGGCTACCTCATCTCGACCCGCTACGAGGCGCTGCAGCGCAAGTATTTCGGGGTCCCCGCCTTCTGGACGGCGCAGCGCGTCTACATCGCCTTCGGCGCCGGCGGCGTCCTGTTCGGCGGGTTGCTGACCTACACCCTGGTGCAGCAGCAGGCCGCCCGCCGCGAGGAGTACCGGCGTCAGAGCGAAGATCTGGACCGGGAGAAGGCGCATTCCCATCAGCTCGGGATCCTGGTGGCGGAGCTGGAGCGCTCCAACCGGGAGCTGGACGAATTCGCCTACATCGCCAGCCACGATCTGAAGGAGCCGCTGCGCGGCATCGGCATCAACGCCAATTTCCTGATGCGCGAGGATCTGCCGGCCAAGGCCCGCGAACGCGCGCTGCGCATGGGCCGCCTGGCCGGGCGGATGGAGCAGCTGATCTCGGACCTGATGTTCTTCTCGCGCCTGGGCCGCGGCGGCGAGGCGCGAGAGGCCGTGCGGCCGGACAGCGTAATCGAGGCCATCGCGGCGGAGCTGTCTGAATGGCTCGACGAACGCCGGGGCGAGGTGGTTCAGGTCACCGTCCTGCCGGCGTTCCAGGCCGAGCGGACCAAGCTGAAGACGGCGCTTCAGAACCTCATCGTCAACAGCATCAAATTCAACGACTCGGCGATCAAGCGCGTGGAGATCGGCTTCGTCGCCGAGGCGGAGGTGAACAGACGCATGTTCCGCAACGCCCTTTTCCTGCGGGACAACGGCATCGGCATCGACGACCGCCATCGCGACAAGGTCTTCCGCATCTTCAGCCGCCTGAACCGCGAAGGCGAGTATGGCGAAGGCACAGGCTCCGGCCTCGCGTTCGTCCGCAAGATCGTCGAAGAGCACGGCGGCGAAATCGACTTCGTCTCGAAACGCGGGACGGGAACGACCTTCTACCTAACTCTTCCTTTGGTTGATCGATTGGCGTAAACCTGACCTGACACAAGCAGGACGTAAACATGAATATCGACTCGACCATTCTCATCATCGAAGACAGTCCGGAGGACTACGAGGCCTGTCTGGCCGCGTTGACCGAGGACAGCAACATCGCCAACCCCATCAAGTGGTGCGAGACGGGCGAC
>JBCBYE010000870.1:0-1511 GCA_039816075.1 Pseudomonadota bacterium
CGTCGGCCGCGAGGCAGGCGGCCATGTTCGCGTCGATCTGCGCCAGGCATTCCAGCAGCGCGGCGGCGGCGGCGGCCTCGGTCGGCCCGGCCGGATCGAAGGCGATGGCCCGCGCGCGGCGCGCCGCCGCGTCGGGCAGCGCCGGCCGCCCCTCCGCCAGGGCATGGCCCCGCTCCGCCTTGGAGCGTTCGGAAAACCGCCAGGCGCCTTGGCCCTGCAGGGTGCGCGCGGCCTCGTAGACGGCGGCGGGATCGCCCGAGAGCAGCTCGAACTCCGCCTCGAACAGGGGCGCCTCGGCCTCGCCCGCGACGACGCGGCCGGCGTCGACGGCCAGCTCCACCCGGCCCGAGGGCGGGGTCAGGATCAGGGCCGCGCGCTGGATCTCCGTCTCGAAGATCGCCGTGAGCGGGGCGTCGCCCAGGGCCGCCTCCACCGCATCGCGCAGATCGGGGGCGACGAGGGCGAGGTCGAGACGGCCCCCGGGGGCGGGGCGCTCGTCCTCCTCGACGCTGAACAGGCCGCCGGCGCCGCGGCCCGCGCCGATCCTGCCGGCCGCGCGGCGCTTGACGGTCTGCAGCCAGGCCCGGCTCTTGCGGCGCAGACGAAGGGCGATGCCCGCCTGCGCCAGGCGCCGATCGGGCGTGTCGAAGTAGACGGAGCGCAGCTTGCGCCGCTGCACCGCCCCTTCGGCGAGGGGCGAGCGCGCGGCGGCGGAGGCCAGGGCGCGCGCCGCGGCGGCGTCGGGAAGCAGCAGCTTGAGCTCGATCTCGATCATGTGACGCTTTTATGACGCGTTGCGGGCGGACCGCAAGCGCATGGATCAATCGCCGATCTGTCGGATCAGATCCAGCCAGCCGTCTTCGTCCAGCGTGTCGACGCCCAGCGCCTCGGCCTTTTTCAGCTTGGACCCGGCGCCGGGCCCGGCCACCAGCAGGTCGGTCTTGGCTGAGACGGAGCTGGAGACCTTGGCGCCCAGCGCCTCCGCCCGGGCCTTGGCCTCCGCCCGCGTCATCTTTTCCAGCGTGCCGGTGAAGACCACGGTCTTGCCGGCGACGGGGCTGCCCTCGGTCGCCGGCGCCGCCACGTCCTCGACGGCCAGGTGGGAGAGGAGCGCGTCGACGGCCTCGCGGTTGTGCGGTTCGGCGAAGAATTCGATCAGGGACCGGGCGAGCGTGACGCCGACGCCGTCGATGGCGTTGAGGTGGTCCCAGGCCTCGACCGCCTCGGGCGGGCGCGGGTCCTCCTCGCCCTTGGGCGGGGCGGGAACGGCGGTCTGCATCGCCTCGCGGAACGCGGACCAGGACCCGTAGGCGCGGGCCAGCAGGCGGCCCGTCGTCTCCCCCGCATGCCGGATGCCCAGGGCGAAGATCAGGCGGTCGAGGGGGATGGTCCGCTTTTCGCGGATGGCGTCGAAGAGGTTGGCGGCGGATTTCTCGCCCCAGCCCTCGCGGTTCCTGAGCTGCTGGAGCCCGTCGGAGAAGCGCGCTTCGAGCGTGAAGATGTCCGCGGGA
>JBCBYE010000200.1:0-7147 GCA_039816075.1 Pseudomonadota bacterium
CCAGACCCTCCTCGAGCCGCGCATGCAGGTCGCGCTCCCCCGCCACCACGCGGCTGGCGGAGACGGACACGCCATATCGGTCGATCGCCTCCTTGGCGGCCTCGCGCACCCGCTCATGCCCGTTCAGGCCGAGGTAGTTGTAGGAGCTGAAATTCAGCACCTCCCGCCCCTCGATCATGCAGGTGGCGCCGGCATAGCCCTGCTGCTCGCGGAAATACGGCACCTCGATGCCCAGCATGTCCGCGGCCGAACGCTGCAGACGCATCTGCTTGTGCCCCGACAGGGTCGAGAAATCGAACGCCTTGCCCCCCGCCCGCGGCGGCGGCGCCGGGCGGGCCGCGGCCGGGCGCTCCGGCCCCGCGCGCTTGGACCGCGCCTGCCGCAGCTCCTGTACCAGGCTCGCGCGCTTGGCTGCGCCGAACCGTCCTTCGCCGCTCTCGGTGCCGGGCATCCCGGTATCCTCCAGATCGCGCGCCGCGTCAGTTGAGGGCGCTGGCGTTGCTTTCCGACCGGCGGACGAGCTCCGCCGCCAGGTCCTTGTCCATGCCCTCGTCGCCGTCGCCCACATGGCGCGCGACCAGGGTGTCGAGGGCGGCGTCGCCGGTGCCGTCCTCCGCGCCCTCGCCGGCCGCTTCGGCGCCGACGCGCTTCCACACCCGCGCGGCGATATCCATCAGCGTGGCGCCGCCCGCAAGGCTCATCAACGGAATGTCGAGGCCCAGCTTCTCCTCCGCCGCCATGCGCAGGTCCACCGCCATCAGGCTGTCGAAGCCCATCTCGGTCAGCGGCTGCTGCGGGTCGATCTCCTCGGCCGGCAGGCGCAGAATTCGGCTGGTCTCCGCGGCCAGCAGGTCGGCGATCTTCTTCATCGCCTCCGCCTCCGGCAGCCCGGCGATCAGCGCCGCGACGTCGGCGCCGCCGCCGTCGCCCGCCATCGCCTCGGGCATCTCAAGCCGCTCGAACAGGGGCGTGCGCACGATCGCCAGCTCCCGCGCGGCCGACGCCCAGTCGATCTGCGCATAGGCCACGCCCGAGGCGTCGCCGTTCTGTCCCGCGGCCAGCGCCATCTCCAGCCCCGCCAGCGCCTCGCGCGCCGTGATCGCCTGACCGCCCAGTCGGTCGGCCAGCAGCGCCTCGGTCTTGGCGTCGCGGGTCAGGTAGCCGGCATCGCTGATCGCGCCCCAGGCCATCGCCAGCCCCGGCAGGCCCAGCCGCCGCCGCTCCGCCATCAGCGCCTCGAGATAGGCGTTCGCGGCCACGTAAGCCGACTGCCCCGGATTGCCGATCAGCGTCGTGGCGGAGCTGAACACCACAAACAGGTCCAGCTTCAGGTCCCGCGTCAGCCGATCCACCACCTCGGCGCCGGCCACCTTGGGCCGCAGCACCGTGCGGATGCGGTCGGCATCGAGGGTCGAGAACAGCGCGTCGTCCAGCGTCATCGCCGTGTGCAGAACGCTGCGCAGGCGCGCCGGCCCCGCCTCGATCTCGTCGATCAGGGCGCGCATCGCGCCCTCGTCCGCCGCATCGCAGGCGCGCGTCGTCACCTTGGCGCCCATCGCCTCCATGCGCCGGATCGCGCCCTTGGCCGCCTCCGTCACCCGGCCGGAGCGCGAGGTCAGCCAGATGCGCCGCACGCCCTTCTCGACCATGAAGGCCGCCGTCTCGGCGCCGAAGCCGCCGAGGCCGCCGATCACCAGGCACGAGGATTTGCGCGTGAACTTCGCCGGCTTGGCCTTGGGCTTTTCGACCTTCGGCGGCGCCTTGACCAGGATCTTGCCGATATGCCCCGACTTCTGCATCAGGCGGAACGCGTCGACCACCTGCGCCGAGTCGAACACGATATGCGGCAGCGGGATCAGATCGCCGCGGGCGAAGCCCTCGCCCAGCGCCTCGAACACGCCCACGGCGAGGTCGGGGCGATAGACCAGCAGCTGATCCGCATCGACGCCGAAATAGGTCAGGTTGCGCCGGAACGGCCGCAGGCCGATCTGGCTGTTGGCGTAGTAGTCGCGCTTGCCCAGCTCCACGAAGCGGCCGAAGGGCTTGAGGCACTCGATGGACCGCTCCATCGCCTCGCCGAACAGCGAGTTGAGCGCCACGTCGACGCCCGCGCCGCCCGTGACCTCCATCACCTCGTCCGCGAAATCCAGGCTGCGGCTGTCGAACACATGCGCCGCGCCCAGCTGGCGCAGCAGCTCCCGCTTGGCGGGGGAGCCGGCCGTCGCGATCACCGTCGCCCCGCGCATCGCCGCGATCTGCAGCGCCGCCAGGCCCACGCCGCCGGCGCCGCCATGGATCAGCACCGTCTCTCCGGCGCGCAGCCGCGCCAGTTCCACCAGCCCGTACCAGGCGGTCAGGAAGGTGGTGGGGATCGTCGCGGCCGCGGTCAGGTCCACGCCCTCGGGCAGCGGCGCCACGGCGTTCTCATGCACCGCCACATGGGTGCTGAAGCAGGCCGGCGCGAAGGCGATCACGCGGTCGCCCTCCCGGAACCGGGCGCAGCCCTCGCCCACGCGCACCACCGTCCCCGAACACTCCATGCCCAGCGTCGGACCGGCGAAGCCGTCCTCCAGCGCCTCTTCGGGCAGCAGGCCCTGGGCCCACATGATGTCGCGGAAATTCAGGCCGGCGGCGACCACCTCGATCTCCACCTCGCCTCGGCCGGGCAGCGCCCGCGGCTCCACCCGCCAGTCGAGGCTGTCGATGGCGCCCTGCTGGCCCAGCGCCAGGCGGCGCATGCCGCCCTCGCCGTTGATCCGCGCGGCGCGCGCCCGATCGGCGAGGTCCGCGACCCGCTCCACCCGCACGCCGGCGCGGCCGGCGGCGTCCAGCGCCACCTCGCGGTCCTCGGCGGGATGCGCGATCTCGGCGGCGATGCGCGCGGGCAGGTCGCCCGCATCGATGTCCAGCGCCAGGTCGATCAGGCGCAGATCCGTCTCCGGCCACTCGTTGGACAGAACGCGCGCAAGGCCCCAGACGGCCGCCTCGGCCGCGCGCCGTTCGCGCAGGGGCCCGGCGGCCACGCCGCCGCGGGTGGCGATCCAGATGCGGCCGAACCGCTCGGGCGAGGGCAGATGCGCCTTCACCGCCGCGATGCGCCCATGCGCCGCCTCCATGGCCGGCCCGTCGCCGCCCAGACCGGCGAGCACCAGGGCCTCCGCCGCCTCTCCGCCCTCCGACGCCGCCTGCGCGGCGTCGCCCAGCGTCTCGATCGCCACGGCCTCCGCGTGCCGGCCGGCCAGCGTCGCCGCGTCGGCCACCGCCTGCGCCAGCGCCGCCTCGGCCGCGCCGTGGGCCACCAGCAGCACGCCCTTGGCCGCCGGCGCCTCGGCCGCCGCCCGCGCGGGCGCCTTGGCGAACACCAGGCTCGCCTGCGCCTCCGACGACGCCAGCGCCGGCGCCGCGGCGTCGACGAAGCCCGCCTCGCTCAGCGCCTGCGCCCATTCCGCGCCGTCGCGCAGCCGGCCCACCGGCGCCGCGGGGTCCAGCGTGTCCGACCACCAATCAGCCTCGCCGCCCTCCAGCATGTCCGCCGCGAAGCCCGGCGTCTCCTCCGCCGCGACCAGCGCCGCGCCCGAGGACAGACGCCGCCGCAGCTCCGCCAGGTCCGTGGCGCTCATGCGGCTCAGCGCGTCGCCGGCCAGAACCAGGTCGAACGCCTCGTGCTCTTCCAGCGCGTCGAGCGCGACGTAATCGACGCCCGCCCGCTCCGGATCGCCGACCTTCAGGGATCGCACGCGTCGCCCATCGGGGTCCGAAACCACGCAGCGCGCCGCGCGGCCGGACCGGGCGACCGCGTCCAGCATCGCCGCCGGCGCCGCGCCCAGGATCAGAACCGACAGGCGCTGCGTCGGCGTCGTGCGGTCCAGCGCCGTCTCCAGCGCCGCCGACAGCGCCGCCCAGCGTGCCTCGCCCGCGGGGCCGGAGGCCGCCAGCCGCAGCTGCGCCGCGGTCACCGGCCCGTCCGCCGCGTCCCGCGGCCCCTCCGCCAGCCAGCGCGGCAGGTCCGAGGGCAGCGCCATCAGGCGGCTGATCTCCACGATGCGCCGCGGCGCCTCGGCGAACAGCGCCTCCACCAGCGCCGACAAGGGGGGATAGGGCGGCTCGGGCGTCAGAAACGCCTTGCCGTCCTCGGCCCGGCCCACGGCGTCGTCCTCTTCCAGCGCGATCAGCATCCGCTCCAGCAGCGGCCGCGCGGCGGGCGCGAGGCGGCCCTCCGCCTCCAGCACGTCCGCCTCGACGACGCCGGCGCCGTCCGCCAGACCCGCCAGCGCGTCGCGCGCGATGCGCCGCGCCGTGGTGTCGATCAGCAGCGCGCCCGCCGACGGCTCCGGCGCTTCGCCCTCGGTCCAGGGCGCCATCAGGCGGGGCATCTTGGCGCCCAGATCGGTCGCCGCGCCTTCCGCCGGCGCCAGCCGGGCCAGCGCGTTGCGATAGACCAGCGTCGCCGGGTCCTTGGCCTTGGCGATGCGCACGGCCTTGAACCGCACGCCCTCCAGCGTCGCGATCGCCGCGCCGTTGTCGTCCACCAGGGCGAAGCGCGCCTCGATCCCGCGGTCGGAGCCCTTGACGACCTCCACCCACGCGCCCGCCGGCGCCGCGCCCGCCGCATCCAGCCGCAGCGCGCCGATGCGCACCGGCAGGAAGCTGCGCGCGCCGCCGTCGTCGCGCCCGTCGATCAGGCCGAACAGGCCGTGGAACGCCGCGTCCAGCAGCGCCGGGTGCAGCGCGTGGCGCCCGGTCTCCGCCGCGCCGGGCTCCAGCGTCACATAGGCGGTGCGCTCATCCACCCGCTGCACGCGCACGGCGCGCTGGAACGCGGGGCCGTATCCCATGCCGAAACGGCGCGTCAGCTCATAGACCGCCTCGGCGCCCATGCTCCGTTCGCCATCCGGCGCGGGCGCGGGGCGCGGCGCGGGCGCCGGGCCCGCCGCGCGGCGCAGACGGCCGCGCACGTTCAGCGCGAAATCCTCGCCGGCCAGCCGCCTCCGGCTCTCCACGTCGACCACCAGTCGTTCGCCGGCGAGCGAGGTGCGCAGCTCATAGCCGGCGCCGCCCTCTTCCATCGCCAGCGGACGCAGGATGTCGAGGTCCGCCAGCTCCACCGCGCCGCCGCCCAGGGCCTCCAGCCCCGCCGACAGCGCGACGTCCACGTATCCCGCCGCCGGGAACACCACCGCATCCTCGACCCGGTGATCCGCCAGCCAGGCCGGCGCCGCCGCGTCGACGACGGACCGCCAATCGCGCCCCGCCTGCCGCCCGGCCGTGCCGAGCAGCGGGTTGCAGGTCGGATCGGCGAAGAACGCGTCCAGCGCCTCGTCCGTGGTCTGCAGCCGGAACGTCTTGGCGTTCCAAGGATACAGCGGCAGATCCTCGTCCACCCGCGCATCCGGGCCGAAGAACCGGTTCTCCACCAGCTCCGCGCCCTCGGTCGCCGCCAGCGCCACCACGCGCTTGAGGTCCGCGCGCTCGTCCTTCTCCTCCAGCGCCGCCAGCACCGCCGCCGGGCGCCCCTTCTCGCCGGCCGTGTCGCGCGCATAGGTCGTCAGAACCGGCCGCGGTCCGATCTCCACGAAGTTGGTGCAGCCCTGCTCCAGCAGCGCCTCAAGGCCCTGGCGGAACAGCACGGGTTGGCGGATGCTGGTCCACCAGTAATGCGGCCCCAGCTCCTCGCCGTCCGTCGCCCGCCCGAAGGTGGCCGAGACATAGCCGCAGCGCGTCTCCGCCGGGCGCAGCCAGGACAGGTCGTCCAGCAGATCGTCCTTCATCGCCTCGGCGACCGGCGAGTGGAACGGGTAGTCCAGATCCAGCGCCCGCACCGCCAGCCGCTGCTTGCGCGCCGCCTTGGCGAAGGCCGCGATCTGCTCCGCATCGCCCGACAGCGTGACCGAACGCGGCGAGTTGTCCGCCGCCACGACCACCCCGTCGTAGCCGCCCGCCTCCAGCGCCGCCTGCGCCTTCTCGGCCCCGGCCAGCACCGCGGCCATGGTCCCGCGGCCCTTGATCTTTTCCTGGTTGCGGCTGCGCACGTAAATCAGCCGCACCGCGTCGGGCAGGTCGAAGGCGCCCGCGGCCCAGGCCGCCGCCACCTCGCCCACCGAATGGCCCAGAACCGCGTCGGGCTTCAGGCCCTTTTCCGCCAGGCTCTCCACCGTCGCGACCTGCACCGCGAAGATCAGCGGCTGCGCCAGGCTGGTATAGGGCAGCCGCGCCTCCAGCTCCTCGTCATGCATGGCCTCGACCAGGCTGACCTCGGCCAGCTTCTCGAAGATCACGCTGACCGCGTCGAAGCGCGCGCGGAAGATCGGATCGTTGGCATAGGCCGCCCGGCCCATCCCCACATATTGCGAGCCGTTGCCGGAGAACACGAACGCCGTGCCGCCGGCCTTCGCCTGCGCGCGCCCCGCGGCGTAAAGCGGGCTCTTCTCGCCCGCCAGATAGGCGTCCAGCGCCTCGATCTGCGCCGCGCGCTCGCCCGGCAGGGCGATCAGGCGATGGGGCAGACGCTCCCGCTGGTAGGCGGCGCCGTTGGCCAGCCGCGCCGCCTCGGCCGCGTTCGCGCCCTCCAGCCGGCCGCGATAGGCGCGCGCCAGATCCGCAAGGCTCTCCTCGGACCGCGCGCTCAGGATCAGCGAGGCGGGCTCCACCTTGCCCGGCGCCGGGCGTTTCTCGTCCGCCTTGGCCTGGCGCAGCACCACATGCGCGTTCGCCCCGCCGAAGCCGAAGCTGTTGACGCCCGCATAAAGCGGCGCGTCCTGCTTGGGCAGCGGCACGGCCGTGTCCGCCACGCGCAGGTTCCAGGCGTCGAACTCGATGTCGGGGTTCGGCTCCTTGAAATGCAGGCTCGCCGGCGTCAGCCCATGCTCCAGCGCCAGCTGCGCCTTCAGCAGGCCCACCAGGCCCGAACCGGCCTCCAGATGCCCCACATTGGTCTTGGCCGAACCGATCAGCAGCGGCTCCGCCCGCTTCTTGCCCAGCGCCTCGCCCAGCGCATGGGTCTCGATCGGATCGCCGGCGCGCGTGCCCGTGCCGTGCGCCTCGATGAATGCCAGGCGCTGCGAGGCGCTTGGCAAGAAGCGGGCGGAGCCGCTGCTGATCGGTTCGGCCAAGACCAATGTGGGGCATCTGGAGGCCGGTTCGGGCCTGG
>JBCBYE010000413.1:0-4461 GCA_039816075.1 Pseudomonadota bacterium
CACTTTCTCGAGGCGCGCACGCAAGGCCTCTACAACTGGGTGCGGCTGAACATTTTCCCGGACGGCGGCGTGGCGCGGCTTCGCGTCTACGGAGATCCAGCCCCCAGCTGGGAGGGGTCGGACCGCGACGGCGTGGTGGAGTTGAGCGCTCTGCGCAACGGCGGCCGCGTGCTCAGCTACAACGACGCGCACTACGGCGACGTCTGGGCGCTGCTGTCCGACGGCCGCGGGCGCGACATGGGCGACGGCTGGGAAACGCGGCGTCGGCGAGAGCCGGGCTACGACTGGATCATAGTGCAGCTCGGCGCCTCGGGCGTGGTCAGCCGGGTGGAGATCGACACGGCTCACTTCAAGGGCAACTACCCCGACCGCGCCTCCATACAGGCGGCCGACGTGGCCTGGGGCACGGATGAAAGCGTCGTGACCCAGTCGATGTTCTGGCCGCGCCTTCTGGAGGAGAAGAAGCTGGAGGCGGACCGCATCCAGGTCTTCGACGGCGAGGACATCGCCGCGCTGGGCCCGGTGACCCATGTGAAGCTGAACATCCATCCCGACGGGGGCGTGTCGCGCCTGCGCATCTTCGGCCGGCGCGTCTGACGGGGCGGGGCGAGCATGACCCTGCGCGCCGAGCCGTTGACGGCCGAGGCCTTCGCCCCCTTCGGCGACGTGATCGCGCCGGATCCGGCCCGCGCCTTCGCCATCAATGACGGCTGGACCGACCGCCACCACGCGCTGGCGCAGGCGGATCTGGAGGGCGGCCCGGCGATCCTGTCGATCTTCCGCGGCCGAGCGCGCCCGTTGGCGGCGGACCTGCTGGAGCGTCATCCCCATGGCTCCCAGGCCTTCTTCCCGTTGGGCGGTCACGCCTGGCTGACCGTGGTCGCCGGGTCGCCCGACGGACCGCTGCGCGCCTTCCTCTGCCGGGGCGACCAGGGCGTGCAGATCGGACGAGGCGTATGGCACCACCCGCTTCTGACGCTGCGGGCGCAGGATTTTCTGGTCGTCGATCGTGCCGATCCGGCCGGCAACCTGGAGGAGGCTCGTCTCGATCCGCCGCAGCCCATCCTTGTGGACTAAGGTCGGGCGCCCGCGCGCACGCCTGGAAGAGTAGCTTGTGCTGATCTTTTGAAGGAGTCGACCGAGGATGCCACGCCTTCCCCTCGTTTTCGCCGCCGTCTGGCTGGGCCTCGCTGCGCCGGCGGCCCTGGGCGACGAACTTGCCGACGCGTTCGCCGCAGCGGACGTGAACGGCGACGGCCATCTCGACGTGGATGAGTACGTTGCGGCCGTGGTGGTCCGCTTCGCAGAGCATGACGCGAACGGCGACGGGGTCCTCACGTCGGCCGAGTTGCCTGAGGCGGATGCCGACGCGTTCGCCATGGCGGATCGGGACGGAAGCGGCACGCTCTCGCTCGGCGAAGCGGTGGCCGACCGCATGATCCGCTTCTTCGACGCCGGGGGCGAGGACGCGCCGCACGGCGTGGTGACCCTGGAAGAGCTTCGCGCCTACATCGAACAAAGGAACGGCTGATGATCCGCAGACCCCTTGGATACGTCGCCGGCGCGGCGCTGGTCGCGCTGGCCGCCGGCTGCAGCAACGTTCCCATCGATGAGAAGACGCAGGGCCAGGTGATCGGCGGCGTCACCGGCGCGGCGGTCGGATCGCTGTTCGGCGGCGGCTCGGGCCAGATCGTTGCGACGGGCGCGGGCGCCGTGGTTGGCACGATCGTGGGCGGTCGACTGGCCGAGTGACGCCGACGCGCCCGCCCGGCGCGGATTGCGCCGGGCGGGCGAAGCGCCTATCTCCCGGCCGCATCCCCGGCCCGACCCTCGGGCCATCGCCCGGACGGCCGCCCATGCAAAGCTATCTCGACTTCGAAAAGGGCCTCGCAGAGATCGAGGGCAAGGCCGAGGAGCTGCGCGCGCTCGCCCGCGAAGACCCCGAGATGGACGTGGAGGACGAGGCCCGCGCCCTCGACGGAAAGGCCAAGGACCTGCTGGCGGACCTCTACGCGGATCTGAGCCCGTGGCGCAAATGCCAGGTGGCGCGGCATCCGGACCGTCCCCATGCGTTGGACTATATCCGTGCGCTGTTCGACGAATACACCCCGCTGGCAGGCGATCGCGGCTTCGCCGAGGACAACGCCGTGGTCGGCGGGCTGGCGCGGTTCCGCGACCGGCCCGTGGTGGTGTTCGGACATGAAAAGGGCCGCGACACGGCCTCGCGCCTCAAGCGCAATTTCGGCATGGCGCGGCCCGAGGGCTATCGCAAGGCGGCGCGCCTGATGGACTTGGCGGACCGCTTCGGGATGCCGGTCATCACGTTGGTGGACACGCCCGGCGCCTATCCCGGCAAGGGCGCGGAGGAGCGCGGCCAGTCCGAGGCCATCGCCCGCGCGACGGCGAAGTGCCTGCAGATCGGCGTGCCCCTCATCTCCATCATCATCGGCGAAGGCGGATCCGGCGGCGCCGTGGCCTTCGCCACGGCCGACCGCGTCGCGATGCTGGAGCATTCGGTCTATTCGGTGATCTCGCCGGAGGGCTGCGCCTCCATCCTGTGGAAGGACAGCGAGAAGATGCGCGAGGCGGCGGAGGCGCTGCGCCTGACCGCGCAGGATTTGACGCGGCTGGGCGTCGCCGACCGCATCGTCGCCGAGCCGGTGGGCGGGGCGCAGCGCGACCCGCTCGCCACTGTGGCGCGGGTGGGGGAGACGCTGGCCGAGATGCTGGACGAGGTCGACGGTCTGAGCCCGGCCGATCTGCGCGCGGCCCGGCGGCGCAAGTTCTTGGAAACCGGACGCACCGGGCTCGCCTGAGGGCGCGCGACCCATCGACGTCGCGGCCCCCGAAGCGCATGGTCGGCGCAGAGGGGAATCGTGCATGCGAGCTTGCACAGGCGGTTGCGGGATATTGGCCACGGCGGCCACGCTGGCGGCGGGGCCGGCGGCGGCGCTGATCCATGCGCCGGATTGGCGGTCGCCGCCGCACTTCCGCATCGTCGACGCGTGGACCATCGGCGCTCGGCCGGACGGCCCGGCCGAGCGCACAGGCGACCGGGAGGTCGGCCTGCTGCATCACGCCGTCGACGCCCGGAACGGCAGCCTCGCCACGGTGCTGTTCCCGGACCTCTCGAGCGACACGCCGCTGCCGGCCACCCTGACGCATCAGGCCGTGGCGTCGCCGAGGCGAACGCTGCCCAAGCCGCCGCTGGCGCCCAAGATGCCGTTGCCGGACGTGCCGCCGGACGGCGTGTCGTTCCGCTGGCAGAAACCGATGGCCGCCTATTTCCCCATGTTGCTGACCGGCGCGCCGGAGGAGGTGGTCGAACGCGCCCGCTTCGGGCTGCGCGACCCCCTGCGCGCCGGTCTCGCCGTGGGCCTGGTGGGCGCGACGCCCTTCGGCGCGGACGCCGTGGAGGCGACGCGGGACAATCTGGCCGGGCTGAGCGCCGCCGGACCGGCGCCTGTGCGAGAGATCGAGGCCGATTCCGCGCGTCGCTCGTTGGTGGTGATCGGCCTTCTCGGCGTGGTCGGGGGCGTGGGCCTGCTGCTGGCGGTGCTGTTCCGCGGCGACAAGAAGCCCAAGCCCCTGCGCTCCCGCCGGTTCGGCTGAGGCGGCCGGGAACGCGTGCCCGGTCAGGTCCCGCGGGGCTTGGCGCGCTGCGTCGCCTCCGCCTCCCACGGCCGGTCGGGCCAAGGGTGGCGCGGGTAGCGGCCGCGCAGGTCCTTGCGCAGGTCCTGGTAGCCGCCGCGCCAGAAGCCCGGCAGATCCGAAGTGACGGCGGCCGGTCGCCGTGCGGGCGACAGCAGTTCCAGCCGCAAGGGTCGACCGGCGAGCGCGGGATGCATGTCGAGGCCGAAGAGCTCCTGCACCCGGACCGCCACCGCGGGCCCCGCCTCCCCATACTCCACCGGCGCGCGGGACCCTGCGGGCGTGGTCCAGCTGGACGGCGCCGCGGCATCGAGCGCCTGGCGCGCGGGCCAGTCGAGACCGGCGTCCAGCGCCGCGGCGAGGTCGAGACGCTTCAGCCCCTGCGCATCGCGCAGGCCGGCCAGATGGGGCGCCAGCCAGTCGTGCAGATTCGCCAGCAGCGCGGCGTCGGACCAGTCCGGCAGCGCCGCCACGCCCGCCGCGCGGGCGAAGGCGACGCGGGCGCGCAGACGGCGCGCGGCGGGCGACCAGGGCAGCGCCTCCAGCCCCAGATCGCGCACGCCGTCGGCCAGGGCCGCCGCCACGCGGTCCGGCGGCGCGTCGCGCCAGGGTCGATCCTCCAGCGCCAGGGCGCCGAAGCGGCGGCGACGACGGGCGAGCACGGCGCGGTCGCGGGCCGACCACTCGCAGATGTCCTCGTCCACGAGAGCGTCGGCGAACAGCGTCTCCAGGTCGGAGGGCGCGAGGGGCGCGGCGCGGCGGATGCGCGCCTCTTTCAGGTCGCCGTCGGTGTCGGCCACGGCCAGCAGG
>JBCBYE010000649.1:0-2640 GCA_039816075.1 Pseudomonadota bacterium
GAATTGCCCGACGACAAGAAGGCGCGCTTCGTGACCGCCTACGGCGTGACCGAGTACGACGCCTCCGTCCTGACGGCCGAGCGGGAGAACGCCGATTTCTTCGAGGCCGCGGCGGCCGGGCGCGACGGCAAGCAGGCCGCCAACTGGGTCATCAACGAGCTGTTCGGCCGCCTCAACAAAGAGGGGCTGTGCGTCGCGCAGTCCCCGATCTCGCCGACGCAGATCGGCGGCGTGATCGACCTGATCAAGTCCGGCGACATCTCCGGCAAGATCGCCAAGGACCTGTTCGAAATCCTGTGGACCGACGGCGGCGATCCGGCCGAGGTGGTCGAGGCCCGCGGCATGAAGCAGGTGACCGACACGGGCGCCATCGAAACCGCCATGGACCAAGTGATCGCCGCCAACCCCGACAAGGTCGCCCAGGCGCAGGAAAAGCCTAGCCTCGCGGGCTGGTTCGTGGGCCAGGTCATGAAGGCCACCGGCGGCAAGGCCAACCCCAAGGCGGTCAACGAGATCGTCCGGGCCAAGCTGGGAATCTGAGGCCCATGCGCTCGCCCGACGCACGACTGGTGTGGGGCGGCGTGTCGGCCCTGCTGCTGCTCGCCCTGACCGCCTGGCTGGCGCGCGATCTGCCGCCGCCGCGGGTCATGATCTTCGCCGCGGGCGGCGAAGGCGGCGGGTACTGGCGCATCGCCGAGCGATACCGCGCCCGCCTCGCCCGCTTCGGCGTCGAGGTTCAGGTGCGCGAAACCGCCGGATCGGTGGAGAACGCCGCGCTGCTCGCCGCCGGCGAGGTGGACGTGGCGCTGCTGCAGGGCGGCGTGAACCCGCCCGAGGACGCGGCGGTGGAGGCGTTGGCGGTGATCCTGCCCGAGCCGCTGCTGGTCTTCGCCCGCAGCGACGATCTCGCCTCGCCCGAGGCGCTGTCGGATGCCGGCGGGGCCGAGGCGGGAACCTCCGCCATCCCCGCCAATCCCGGCGCCTGGCGCGGCCTGCGCGCCGCCGTGGGGCCCGAAGGGTCGGGCGCCCGCGCCGCGTGGCGGGCGTTGGAGGCGGCGGCCGGCCTCGCCCCCGCCTGGAACGAGGCGCTGCCGCTGGGCGGCGGCGAGGCGGGCGAGGCGCTGAGGGCCGGGCGCGCCGACCTCGCCGTCTTCGTGGCGCCGCTGGACGCGCCCTATCTGCGGCCCCTCTTCGACGATCCGCGCCTGACCGCGCTGGAGCTGGCGCATCCCGAGGCGCTGGCCCGCCGCCTGGCCGCCAGCCGCGTGACGGTGCTGCCCGCCGGCGCCGTGCAGCTGCACCCGCCGCGCCCGGCGCAGGACATGCGCCTTTTGTCCATGAACGCGCGCCTGGCCGCGCGGTCCGACCTGCACCCGGCGCTGGTGGATCGGCTGGTGCACGCGGCCATGCAGATCCATGGCGGGCGCAGCCTGCTGACCGACGAGGGCGTCTACCCCACGCTCGACGGCGCCGCCCTGCCCGCCGACGTGCAGGCGCGCGATCTGATCGCCTCGGGGCCCAGCGCCCTGGGCGACGTTCTGCCCTGGTGGATCGCGGCGCAGATCAACCGCGTGATGCTGCTGCTGCTGCCCGCGCTGGTCCTGCTGGTGCCGCTGATGCGCGCGGCGCCGGCGATCTACGCCTGGCGCATGCGCAGCCGCGTCTACCGCCACTACGAGGACATCCGCGCCATCGACGAGGAATCGCGCGGCCTCAACGATCCCGACCGGATCGCGGCGCTGGACCGTCGCCTGGCGGAAATCGACGAGGCGCTCGGCGATCTGCGCCTGCCTCTGACCTATCGCGACTACGCCTACACCGCGCGCGTGCACGTGGACCTGGTGCGCCGCCGCCTGGCCGCCCGCCGCGCCGCCTGAGCCGCCGCGCGATCGCCGGGCCGCGCCGACGTCGTCACGCCGCCCGCGCGGTTCGGCGGCGTCATTCGGTCGGCGGCGCGAGGGCATGACCGGCGGCACGCCGTTCAGGCGGACGACCGCGGCAGCTTCTTACCATCGCCTCGGCCATGCTCCGGGTCCCGGCAATCGCCGTCGGCGGGCCGCGAAACCGCCGCGCCGGCGCGCCCGGGGTTCGGCGAAAACCGCCCTGCGCGCGCCCGTCGCCGTTGGCGCCGGCCGCCGCAGCGGCTAGCGTGCGCCCGCTCTCGCCGGATGAACGACGGATGCTTCGCCCATGACCGCTTTCGCGCCCTACGAATACAAGGCCGTGCCAGCCCCGGCCGCCGCTCGCCGCATCAAGGGCGCCAAGGGGCCGGGCGAGCGATTCGCCCGCACCCTGGAACAGGTCCTGGGCGAGGAAAGCGCCGGCGGCTGGGAGTTCCTGCGCGCCGAGATCCTGCCGGTGGAGGAACGTCGCGGCCTCTTCCGCAGCCGCCGGCACGAGGAGCGCGCGGTGCTGATCTTCCGCCGCGTGACCGCCGCCGCGGTTTCCGCGCGCGCCGCCATGCGCCCCGCGCCGCCCGCGCCGGCCCAGGCGCAGGGGTTCGCCGAAGGGCCGGCCCTCGCGCCGACCCCGCCCGCGCAGGATCCCGACGCCGCCTGGGCCCGCGCCCGCGCCGCCGCCCGTCCCGCGCCCGAGATGCGAAGATCGATTGACGGCGCGCCAGGTAGATCAATGAGGGTC
>JBCBYE010000846.1:0-1632 GCA_039816075.1 Pseudomonadota bacterium
CTCGCCCGAATGCACGGCGAGCGCATCGCGCTGGTCGGGCGCAACGGGTCCGGCAAGTCCACGCTGATGAAGGTGATGGCGGGCGCGGTGGAGGCGGATGCGGGCGAGCGTTTCGTAAAGCCGGGCGCGGCCGTGGCGCGCCTGCCGCAGGACCCGGACTTCGCCGGTTTCGCAACCCTGGCCGATTACGTCGCCGCGGGCCTGGCGGAGGGAGAGACCTGGCGCGGCGAGGCGGCGATGGACGGTCTGAAGGTTCCGGCCGCGACCGATCCCGCGGCCGCCAGCGGCGGCGAGCGGCGGCGCGCGGCGCTGGCCCGGACCCTGGCGCAGGAGGCGGACCTGCTGTTGCTGGACGAGCCGACCAACCATCTCGACATCGAAGCCATCGCGTGGCTGGAGCGGGAACTGGCGCAGCATCGCGCCGCCATCGTGCTCGTCAGCCACGACCGAGCGTTCCTGCGCGCCCTCACCCGTCAGATCCTGTGGGTGGATCGCGGCAAGGTGCGCCGGCTCGACCGCGGCTTCGCCCATTTCGAGGATTGGCGCGACAAGGTCTTCGACGAAGAGGCGCAGCAGGCGCACAAGCTCGATCGGCTCATCAAGGCGGAAAGCGTCTGGGCCGTCGAGGGCATCTCCGCCCGACGCAAACGCAACATGGGCCGCGTGCGCCGGCTGCAGGACATGAAGGCCGAAGCCTCCGCCCGGCGCGGCCCGACGGGAACGGCGGCCATGGCGCTGGAGGGCGGCCCCGCCTCGGGCCGCCGGGTGATGGAGGCGGAGGGGGTTTCGAAACGCTTCGGCGACCGCGAGATCTGCCGCGACCTGAGCCTGCGCGTGATGCGCGGCGACCGCGTCGCCTTCGTCGGCCCCAACGGCATCGGCAAGACCACCCTCATCAAGCTGCTGATGGGAGAGATCGCGCCCGACGAGGGACGCGTGACGCTCGGCACGAACCTCGTGCCGGCGGTCTTCGACCAGGCGCGCGCCGCGCTCGATCCCGATCGCAGCCTTTGGGAAACTCTGACCCACGATCCGGCCATGTCGGTCAGCGGCAAGTCCGACCAGGTCATGGTGCGCGGCCGCGCCAAGCACGTGGTCGGCTACCTCAAGGACTTTTTGTTCGACGAGCGGCAGGCGCGCGGCCCGGTGAAGGCGCTGAGCGGCGGCGAGCGCGCGCGCCTGCTGCTGGCGCGGATCATGGCGCACGAATCGAACCTGCTGATCCTGGACGAGCCGACCAACGACCTGGATGTGGAGACGCTGGACCTGCTGCAGGAGCTGGTGAACGACTATCCCGGCACGGTTCTGCTGGTCAGCCACGACCGCGATTTTCTGGACCGCACCGCCTCCACCACCCTGCGCGGCGAGGGCGGCGGCCGCTGGACCGTCTATGCCGGCGGTTGGAGCGACATGCGCGCCCAGGCCGCCGAAGCCGAGGACCTCGCGGGGCCGGAGCCGCGCCGCGCCGCCAAGGCGGCGAAGCCTGAGGGCGAGGCCGCGTCGCCGCGTCGGGACGCGGCGAAGAAGCTCAGCTTCAAGCAGACCCGACGCCTTGATGCGCTGCCGGACGAGATGGAGCGAGTGAGCGGCGAGATCGCCAAGCTCGAAGGGCTGTTGGCGGATCCCGACCTC
>JBCBYE010000505.1:0-3720 GCA_039816075.1 Pseudomonadota bacterium
GCAGGCCCAGCAGCGTGCCGTTGAACACATGCCACAGCCAATGGGTGCCGTAGGGGATCGCCCGGCACACCTGGCCCGTCTGATCGTCCAGCGTCCGAAAGGTCAGCGACACCACCAGCAGACCGGCGGCCAGGGCCAGCCCCTCGGCCCCCGCCCGCCCGCGCCAGCGCAGGGCCGCCGCATAGGCCAGCAGCAGCAGCAGCGTCGGCACATAGCTGATGGACCCGTTCAGCGGCCCCAGGATCGGCGTCAGCACCGACACCACCGCGGAGGTGAACGGAAAGAACCCCGCCACCGCCAGCGCCGCGGCCCAGCGCGGCAGGTCGAAGAACCGCTTGGTCGCCAGATACAGGTAGGTGAGGATGAAGATCATGATCGGCAGCACGTCCGCCGTCCCGGCCCAGCCCGTGGCGAAGGTGTGAAACAGGAACGAGCCGACGCCGATGGCCGTCAGGATCGCCACCAGCGCGACGATGGCCCAGTCCCCCTGGCGGCCCCGCCGCCCCGCTTCGCGCCAGGCCAGCCAGGCGCCGATCAGAAAGGCGGCGTTGGACACGGCGTTCAGCGGTTCCGCCCAGAATTCGGGGCCCAGCCGCTCGCAATAGTTGTCGACCTGCATCATGGCGCGGGTCCAGGCGTCGGCGCCCGTCGTGGTCTCGTCCATCGCCCATCTCTCCCAGCCCGGCCCCGCGGCGAGTATAGGCGCGCCGAATGCCGCGGACACGGGGCCCCGGCCGATCGGATCGCCGCTGTTGCCGAAACGATGCGTCGGCTGGATTGGCCGCGGCCGTCGCGCGCGCTACCCCTTCGCGCAGCCGGGCCGAAGCGCCCGACGACCCGACCGGGCCGCGAGGCCCGCCGACCCAACCGGGCCGCGAGGCCCGCCCGCCAAGCCGGGCCGCGAGGCCCGAAGACCCAACCGGGCCGAAGCGCCCGAGACGCGACCACGGAGGCGACGCGCGATGAAGATCACCTGGCTCGGCCATTCCGGCTTCCGCATCGAGATCGCGGATCAGATCCTGCTGGTGGACCCCTGGCTCCGCGGCAACCCGATGTTCGACGAGGCCCGCTACGACGACGCCGTGGCCGGCGTCACCCACCTGCTGGTGAGCCACGGCCATTTCGACCATTCCGCCAACGCGGTGGAGATCTCCAAGGCCTCCGGCGCCCCCATCGCCGCGGTCTATGAACTCGCCAACGCCCTGGGGGCCGAGGCGGGGGTGGACCCCATGCCCTTCGGCCTCGGCGGCACGGTCGCCATGGGCGAGGTCAAGGTCACGCTGGTGGGCGCGCGCCACTCCTCCTCCACCTCCGCCGGCTATGCGGGGACCGAGGCCGGCTTCATGATCGAGGGGGAGGGCAAGACGATCTACTTCTCCGGCGACACCGACGTGACCGCGGACATGGGCGTCTACCAGGCGCTTCACGCGCCGCAGATCGGGATCCTGTGCGTCGGCGGCCACTTCACCATGGACCAGCGCCGCGCCGCCTATGCCGCGACCGCCTTTTTCGACTTCGAAACGGTGATCCCCTGCCACTACCGCACCTTCCCCCTGCTGGCCCAGGACGCCGAGGAGCTGAAGGCCGCGCTTCCCGGCAAGGTGCGCGAGCCCGAGGTCATGGTTCCGATCGAGCTCTGACGCGCCCCCGGCCCCGGCCCCTCGCGACGCCGGCCCCTCGCGACGCCGGCCTCTCACGACCTTGGGGCCGCAGCGTCGTCGGGGTTGCAGCGTCGTCGGGGGCGGGCCCGCCCCCCGGCCTCAGCGCCGCTCCGCGAAGAACGCCCGCAGCAGCGCCGCCGCCTCGGCTTCGGCGATGCCGGAGATCACTTCGGGCCGGTGGTGGCTCTGCGGCTGATCGAACACCCGCGCCCCATGATCCACGCCGCCCGATTTCGGGTCGGCCGCGCCGTAGACCACCCGCGCGATCCGCGCCGCCGCCAGCGCCGCCGCGCACATGGCGCAGGGCTCCAGCGTCACGAACAGCGCATGGCCCGGCAGACGCGCCGACCCCGCCGCGGCGCAGGCGGCGCGCAGGGCCAGGATCTCCGCATGGGCCGTGGGGTCGCTCAGCTCGCGCACCCGGTTGCCCGCCCGCGCCGCCACCGCGCCGGCCGGCGTCAGCAGCACCGCGCCCACCGGCGTCTCGCCGCGCGCGCCGGCGGCCCGCGCCTCCTGCAAGGCCAGCGCCATGGCCCGCGACGCCGGAAACGGCAGGTCGGCGGGCGCGCTCACGCCGCTCTCCGCCAAACCCGCGGCGGCCCCTCCGCCACGCGCGCGAACCCCAGGCGCCGCAGCAGCGCCTCCGCCGCCGCGTTCTCCGGCCGCGTCGCCGCATGCAGCCGCGCCGCGATCTGGGGCGCCTCCTCCAGCGCCGCCGTCATCGCCTCGCGCGCCAGGCCGCGCCGCTGACGGTCCGGCCGCACGGCGAAGGCCGCCTCCACCGCCGGCAGTCCGCCGATCACGCAGAACTGCAGGCCGGCCAGCGCCGCCGGTCCCTGCGCGTCCGACCACACGCGCAGGCCGAACCGGTGCGCCGTCCAATGCGCCGCGAAGGCCCGCGCCTCGGCCGCCGCGCGCGCCGGCGTCCAGGGCGCCGCCTCCGCCTGGGTCCAGGCTCCGACCTCCGGCGCTCCGAACAGCGCCGCCAGGAACGGGCCGTCCCCGTCCCGCACCGGCCGCCCGCGCAGCCGCGCCGTATCCAGATCCTCTTGCATGGCGGTCAGCTTCCCCCGCCCTGCGCGCTTGCGCCAGAGCCCGCGAGCGCGCAGGGAAGGGCCATGACCGATCCCGCCCCGCCCAAGCCCGGCAAACCCGGCGCCGCCAAGACCGACGCCCCCAAACCGGGCGAGCGCATCGCCAAGCGCCTCGCCCGCGCCGGCGTCGCCTCGCGCCGCGGGGCCGAGGCCATGATCGCCGCCGGCCGCGTGCGCGTGAACGGCAAGCGCATCGCCTCGCCCGCCCTCGACGTGCGCGAGGCCGACCTGATCGAGGTCGACGGTCAGCCCCTGGCCGAGGCGGAGCCGCCGCGCCTGTGGCGCTATTACAAGCCCCTCGGCCTCGTGACGACGGAGCGCGACGAAAAGGGCCGCGCCACCGTGTTCGACCGTCTGCCCGAGCACCTGCCCCGCGTGCTCAGCATCGGCCGGCTCGACCTGAACTCCGAAGGCCTCCTGCTTCTGACCAACGACGGGGAGCTCAAGCGCCGGCTCGAACTGCCGTCCACCGGCTGGCTGCGCCGCTATCGCGTGCGCGTGCACGGTCGCCCCACCGACAAGGACCTCGCGCCGCTGGAGCGGGGGCTGGAGGTCGACGGAGAGCGGTTTCGCCCGATGATCGTCGGCTTCGACCGGCAGCAGGGCGCCAACGCCTGGCTGACCGTAGGCCTGCGCGAGGGCCGCAACCGCGAGGTGCGCCGCGCCTTCGGGGCCCTGGGCTTCGACGTTTCGCGGCTGATCCGCATCAGCTACGGGCCCTTCCAGCTCGGCGATCTCGTGCCCGGCGCGGCGGAGGAGGTGCGCCCCAAGGTCCTGCGCGACCAGCTCGGCGGCGCGGTCGACCTGCCCGAAACCCGCGACGGCCCCGGCCCCGCCCGCGGCGGCCGCCCCAGGGGCCCCAAAGCCGCGGACGGCAAGCCGGCGGCGGCGAAACCCGGCGGCGCCAAGTCCGCCGCCAAGCCCGCCCAAGCCAAGCCCGCCCAAGCCAAGCCCGCCCAAGCCAA
>JBCBYE010000178.1:0-7610 GCA_039816075.1 Pseudomonadota bacterium
CGCGCCGGCGGCGCCGCGACGCTGGCCGACATTTCCACCGGCGAGGGGCTGACCATCGACGCCGGCGGCGCGCAGCGTCAGATCGCGCGAGGCGGCGAGCACGTCCGCGGCGAGGCCGGCGGAGGCGGAGACGTCGCCCTGCCCCGTGTCGACCGTGTCGAGCGTCAGCGATCCGGCCTGGGCCGTCGCCGTCAGCATGTCGGAGACGGTGCGCCGCAGCACCCCGTCGCCGCCGGAGAGGGCCAGGGACAGCGCCTCCGCCTCCACGTCGCGCAGGGTCGCGCCGGCGGCGCCCGCCGCGGTCAGGCGTTCGGTCGCCGTGCTGCGATCCACGGTCAGCGCGCCGCCGGCGGTCAGGTCGGCGCGGTCCACGGCGACGTCGGCCAGGTCCAGCGCGCCGCCGGTCTCGGCCGTCAGGTCGGGCACGGTCACGTCGGTCAGCGCGCCGTCGCGGCCGGCCTGCACGGTCAGCGCGGCGGTCAGGACCGTGTCCTCGACCGTCGCGTCCTGCCCGGCGGAGACGTCGGCGCGTGCGCCGGTCTGGCGCAGCAGCGCCGCGTCGCGGCCCGCCGTCCCGTCGAGCCGCGCCAGCGCGGCATCGGTCGTGCGCAGGTCGCGGTCCGCCTGAACCGTCGCCAGGTCCGCGGTCACGCGGGTCGACAGCGCGTCGCGGCCGGCCTCGGCCGCCAGCGTGGCGACGTCGACATCCGTCAGCGCCGCGTCGTCGCCGGCGGTCACGCTGAGCGTGTCGCCCATATGCGCGGTGATCGCAGCGCCGGCGCCGGCGATCACCGTGCCGTCCACCAGCGTGGAGTCGGACAGGGTCGCGGCGCCGGCGGTCGCGGTCAGCACGGCGAGCTCCATGTCGAGCGCGTCGCCGGTCAGGTCCCGTCCCGCGGTCGCCGCGGCATCGGCGGAGGAGAGGTCGCTCAGCACCGCGTCCTGCCCCGCCTCGGCCGTCAGCGTGCTCAGCGTGCTGTCGGCGACGCTCAGGTCGCGCCCGGCCTCAAGCGAGGCGAGGTCCGCCGTCACCCGGGCGAGCGCCGCGTCGCGCACGGCGTCGACGGTCAGGTCGGACACGGCGACGTCGGTCAGCAGCGCGTCGTCGACGGAGGTGACGATCAGCGTGTCGCCCAAATGGTTGGTCACGGTCCCGCCGAGGGCGGTGGTCACCGTGCCGTCCGTCGCCTCCACATCCGTGACGAGGGCGTCGCCCCCGGCGGTCAGGTCCAGCCGTCCGAAGGTGGACGCGTTGAGGACCGCATCGCCTGCGGCGCCGAGCGTGGCGAGGCCCGTGACCGTGGCGGCGTCCACGTCCAGCCGGCCGGCGGAGTCGGCGGTCAGCGAGGTCGCGGCGAGGGTGTCGAGCGTCAGGTCCGGCGCCGGATCGCCGGCCAAGGCGGGCGTCCGGCCGGTGGTGGCGGCCGTCAGCGCGCCGAAATCGGACCGCGCGACGGAGAGCGCATCGGCCGAGGTCAGCGACGCGGCGCCGACCGTCAGACGCTCCGCCGAAAGGGCGCGGCCGGCCTCTGCGGTCAGCTCGTCGCCGGTCAGGTCGGTCAGCGTCAGATCCGCGCCGGCGGTCGCGGTCGCGACGGCGAAGGCGGTGTCGGACAGGTCCGCGCCGGCCCCGGCGACGACCGCGAGGCTGTCGGTCAACGCGCCGGCAGACAGGGTCGCGGCGCCGCCCGAGACGAGGGAGAGCGACTGAGCCGTCGCCGCCGTGACGGTCGCGTCGCCGCCCGCCGACAGGGTCTGCGCCCCGCCGGTCAGCGTGTCGGCGGTCAACGCGCCGCCGGCCTCGGCCGTCAGGGCGCCCGAGGCCAAGCGCGTCAGCGCGACCTCCGCGTCGGAGGCGAGGGCGGCGAGGCCCGCGGTCGTCAGGTCCGTCGCCGTCAGGGTCAGCGCGGCGCGCGCGTCGAGCGCGGCGGCCTCCACCTGCGTCAGGTCGAGCGTGCCGCCCGCCTGCAGCGCGGCATCGCCGAGGGACGAGTCCGCGAAGGCCAGCGCCCCGCCCGCGTCGAGATCCGTGGCGACGGACGCCGTCGTCGCATCGCCCCGCAGCGCGCCCGCGGCGCCGCCGGTCAGCGCGTCGGCCGCGACGCGCAGCAGCGTCGCGTCGCCGCCCGCGTCCAGCGACAGCGCGGGGGCGGCGACGTCGGTCGCCGCCAGATCGCCGCCGGAGGTCAGCGCGGCGGAGGCGGTCAGGGCCCCGTCGACCAGGCTCAGCGCGCCGCCGGCCTCGGCCGTCAGCGCGTCGCCGGTCAGGCGCGCGAGGGTCAGGTCGCCGCCGGCCGCAAGATCCGCCGCGCCGAAGTCGACGTCGGAGACCTGCGCCGCCTGGGCCGCGTCGACCGACACGGTCGCGCCCGACGCGTTCGTCAGGGTCGCGCCGGCGGCGGCGGAGGTCAGCGAGAGGGCCCCGGCCGCGTCGATCGCATCGCCCGTCGCCGGGCCGGCCGCCACGACCGTCACGTCGCCGGCGGCGTCCACGGCGGAAAGCGTCACCGGCCCGGCCTGCGGCGCCGCGGCGGTCCCGATGTCCAGATCGCCCGTCAGATCGACGCCGGTCGCCGAAAAGCCGTCGGCATCGCGCAGGCGGGCGTCGCGCGCGGCCAGCGTCACGTCGCCGAAGGCGTTGCCGGCATCGTCCAGCATCACGTCGCCGCGCGTGGCGTCGGCGGGCGCGCCCCCCGGCGATCCAGTCTCGAACCGCGCCAGGCCCGCCACGCTCAGCGCGCCGGTCTGGGAGATGCCGGAGGCGCCCGTCATGTCCGCCCCGTCGGCATTGGCGCGCAGCGTGAGGGCGCCGCCCACATCGCCGCCCGACAGCGTCACGGCGCCCGCCGCCTCCACATTCGCGTCGCCCGCGGCGCGCAGCTCCAGCCCCCCGTCGAAAAGGTTGGTCAGGCCGCCCTGCCCGGCGTCTTCGAGCGGCAGGGCGAGGCTGTCGCCGGCCAGAACCGCATCGCCGCCGACCGCGACCTGCGCCGTCGCGGCCTCCGCCGCCAGCGCGGCCCCGGGCGCGGCGGCCAAGCCGGCGGCGATGCGTGCATCGGAAGGATCGCCGAGGCGCGGGCCGAGCGCCTCGCCCAGCGTCGCGGCCTGCACGCCCGCGATGGCGACCGCGGCGCGCTCGGCCGGCGTGTCGGCGGCGGCTGTCACGGCGCCGGCGGCCTCCACGGTCAGATCGCCCGCCGTCTCCACCCCGCCCAGGTCGACGTCTCCGGCGGTGGTGGAGAGCGCGAGGGACTGCGCCCGGACGCCCAGCGCCTGCGCGCCCGCGCCGGCCGCGGCCGTGGTGTCGCCCAGGCGCAGATTGCTCAGCGTCAGGGCCCCGCCCGCGGTCAGCCCGGCGCCCAGCGACGCGCCGGCGCGCCCGTCCTGCAGGCTCAGCGCGCCTCCGGCCTCGGCCGAGAGCCCCGCCACGTCGAAGCGGCGCAGCGTGGCGTCGCCGGAGGCGGCGAACGCCGCATCCCCGGCGATCACGTCCTCCGCCAGCAGATCGCCGGCGGTCGCCGCCAGGTCCAGCGTGCCGGCGTTCAGGCGGGCGGCGTCGATGGACCCCGCCTCCACCGTCGCGGCGCCGACGACCAAGGCATCCTCCAGACGCAACGCGCCGGCCTGGCCCGCGACGCTCAACGCCCCCGCGCGCACGTCGCGCAGGGCGAAGCCGTCGGCGTCGCGCAGGCTCAGCGCGCCGCCCGTTTCGGCGGAGACGACGGCGAAGGCGTTGCCCGCCTCGGTCAGCGTCGCGTCGCCGTCGGTCAGCAGGGTCAGCGTGCCCTGCACCGCGGCCGCGCCGCCGGCGGTCTGGGTCAGATCGCCCGCCCCCGCCGCCGCGCCCGTCCGCGCCGCGAGGATCGCGTCGCCGCCGGCCGTCAGCGCGGCCAGCGCCAGCGGCCCGTCGGCGGCGAGGGCGACGTCGCCGCCCGCGACGAGCGACGCCGCACCGCCCACGCGCGCGGCGAGCCCGGCATCGTCCGCGGGCAGCAGCACGTCGCCGGCCTCGGCGGTCAGCGACAGGTCCGCCTCCGTCCGCACCAGCGCGTCGAAGGCCCCGGCGGCGGCCGAGGCGACGTCCGCCAGGCTGCCCGCGCCGAGATCCAGGGTCACCGCGCCGGATCCGGCCGCGGCGTCGATCCGCGCGTCCTCGAGCTTGAGGATCGACCCGCCGAGCGAGGTCAGCGCCAGGTCGCCCGCGGTGGCCGCGCCCGCCTCCACCCGCACCGGGCCCAGGCGGATGTCGCCGGCGGCCTCGGCGATCAGGTCGCCCTGCGCGACGACGCGGTCCAGGACCAGCGCGCCGACGCCCGAACCGAACTCCGTCGTCGCGTCGGGACCCAGCGTCGCGCCGGTCAGGCGCGCCTCGGCCGCCGTGCGGATCTCGACCGCGTCGGCGACGATCACGTCCTGGGCCGCAGCCTCGGCCGTGGCGGCGGCGCGCAGGGCCCCCAGATCCGCCCGCTCCACCGCCGCGAAGCCCGTCGTGGCGGCCGGGGCGGCCGCGGCGCCGCCGAGCCCGCCGAGGGACAGCGTGTCGGCGCGAACGTCGCGCGCCGCGACGCCGGCGGCGCCGCGCGCGTCGATGGATCCGGCCTCGGCCTGCTCGATCAGCAGCGAGACCTCGCCGGTCAGGCCCGCGACGGCGACGGTCTGCGCGCCGCCGAGGGCCGTCGCCTGCAGCGCGCCGGTCACCTGCACGTCGCGAAGGGTCAGCGCATCGGCATCGACCAGCGCGGCGGAGGCGGCGGAGAGCGCCACGGGCCCGCCGAAGGCATTGGCGGGATCCGTCAGGGTCACCGCCCCGCCGGCCTGCAGCGACGCGGCGCCGGCGACGGCCAGCGCGCCGGCCTGATCCACCGCGCCCCCGGCGGCCAGCGCCAGCTGGTCGGCGGTCAGCGCGGCGAGCGTCAGATCGCCGTCGACGGTCAACGCCGCAAGGCCGCCGGCCGTCAGGTCGAGCGCATTGACGGAGACGCCGCGCACGGCGCCGTCCACCGTGCCGCCCTCGATCGTCGCGGCGCCCGCCGCATCCACCGTCAGCGTGCCCGAGACCGCGGCGAGATCGGCGAAGCCGGCCAGGTCCGCCGCGCCGTCCTGCACCACGGGTCCGAGGCCCGAATCCATCGCCGGACGCGCCGGGGCGGCGACGACGCGCGCGCTGCCGGCGCCCAGATCCGCGGCGGCGGAGGCGGCGGAGATCGTCACGTCGCCCGCCGTCGCGGTCAGCGTCGCGTCGCCGGCATCGAGGAAGCCGACGGTCACCGAGGGTCCGGTCGCCGCCACGGTCGCCGCGCGCACGCCGTCGAGCGTGACGCCCGCCGGACCCGTCGCCTCGGCCGACACGGCGCCGCCCGCCTGCACCCGGCGCAGGGTCACGCCGCCCGCCGCGCCGCCCGCCGCGCCGAACATCGCGTCGCCGGACACCACGACGTCCTCGGCCAAGAGCGCGCCCGTCGTCGCGCCCGTGGTCAGCGAGGTCGCCGCCACGCCCACCACGGCGACGTCGCCGGTCGTCGCGGTCGCCGCGCCGGCGGTCGTGCCGACCCCGCCCAGGGTCACGGCGCCGGCCTGCAGGTCGGCGATGTCGAGCGCGCCGCCCGCCGCGACGCTGGCTGCGGCGCCCGCGTCGAGCGACAGGGCGTCGCCCGTCGCCGCGCCGGTCCCGACCGCGACGCGACGCACCGTCGCGTCGCCGGAGGTCGCGAATGCCAGCGCGTCGCGCGCATAGCCGTCCGCCAGCGTGCCGTCGCCGTCCAGCGTCGCCGCGACGGTCGCGCCCACGGCGGTCAGCGCGCCGTCGACGCGCGCGCCGGGCGCGGAGAGGGTCACGTCGCCGAAGAGGCCGGTCGAGGCATCGTCGTCGCCGAGGCTGTCGAAGGCGATCAGGGCGGCGTCGCCCGTCACCTCGAACCGGCCCGTGGCGCTCAGATCGCCGGCGGCGACGGCCTCGAAGGTCTGCGCCTCGATCTCGTCCAGCGTCAGCGGCCCGGCCGCGGACAGCGCGACGGTCCGCCCGGCGGCGAAGACCGACGCGGCGCCGCCCACGGCGTTGGCGCCGGTCAGCGCCACGTCGCCCTGGGCGGTCACGCTCAGGTCGCGGCCGATCCCGAGCGCGGCGAGCGGCCCGTCCACGCCCGCAGCGCTCTGCACGGTCAGGTCGCGCGCGAAGGTCTGCGCGCCGGGGCCGAAGGCGACGCCCTCGCCGACCAGCGTCACGTCCTGCATGCCGCTGAAATCGGCCCCGCCGGCGACGCTCAGCGCCGCGCCGGCGCCGGCCTCGAAGCGCGCGGTTCCGGCGGCGATGTTCAAAAGGCTCGCCGCGCCGACGTCGAAGCCCGCGCCGCCCGCGCCCAGCGACACGGGGCCCGCCCCCGCCCGAACGGTCAGCGCGCCGGTTCCGCCGCCCAGGGTCAGCGGCGCCGAGACGTCGAAATCCCCCGCCGTGACGTCCAGCGACGCGGCGGCACCGGCGACGGTCAACGCCTCGGAGGTGACGATCGCGGCCTCGCCCGTGGCCAGGGTCAGCGTGCCGTCGATGGCATGGGCGCCCGACTGCGTCAGCGACAGCGCCGCGGCCCCGGCATCGATGGCCGCGTCGCCGGTCAGGACGATGGCGGTTCCGGCGAGATCGTCGACCGTCCCGCCCGCGATCACGGTCAGGCCGTCGCCCGCCACGTCGCCCAGCGTCAGCGCGCCCGCATCGGCGACGGACAGGGCCTGGCCCGACAGGTCGAGCCGAGCGCCGAAATCGTTGCCGCCCTCGGTCAGCGCCACGTCTCCGGCGGCGGAGAGGTCGGCGCTCGCGACGTCGACCGCCGTGCCCGCCGCCTGATCCAGCGCCCCGCCCGACGCGACCGTCAGCGCGCCCGCGGTCACGTCGCCCAGCGTCAGGTCGCCCGCCGTGGTCAGCGCCGCATCGCCGAACGTGCCGCCCGGCCCCTGCGCGTCGATCCGCGCGACGCCCGACACCGCGTTGCCGGCGGCGGTCAGCGCCGCGGCGCCCCCATCGGTCGTCACGACCAGCCCCGCCACGTCCAGCGCCGTGCCGGCCGCCTGCGACAGGCCCGGCGCCGTCACGGTCAGGTCGCCGGCGAAGACGTCGCCCAGCGCCAGCGGCCCGGCCGAGGTCGCGGCGGCCGCGGCGCGCGCGTCGACGCCGTCGCGGTCCGTGGACAGCGTCAGCGCGTCGCCGAAGGCGTTGCCGGCGGCGGTCAGCGCGATCTGCGCCCCCGCCGTGGTGGCGGAGGTGGATTGCGAGGCGTCCACGGCGCCCGAGGCCTGGGTGATCGGGCCCCCGGCCTCCAGCGTCAGGACCCGCGCCAGGGTCTCGCCCAACGCCAGCGCGCCGGAGGCGGTCAGCGCAACGTCGCCGCGCGCGTCGCCGGGGCCCGATGCATCCACGCGCACGATCCCCGCGAACGCGTTGCCGGCGGAGGCGAGGGCGACGTCGCCGCCCCCGGTCGCCACGTCGACGCCCGTTACGTCCGCCGCCGCGCCGCCGTTCTGGGAGAGGCTCGCCGCCTCCAGCGTCAGATCGCCGACGAAGACGTCGCCCAGCGTCAGGGCGCCCGCCGTCGTGGCCGCGGCGGCGGCGCGCGCGTCGA
>JBCBYE010000500.1:0-3756 GCA_039816075.1 Pseudomonadota bacterium
CGCGGATCTTTGCGCAGCTCCATGATCGCGTCGCGGTCCAGAGGCTCGCCGATCACGGCGCGCACGTTGCCGCCGACCTGGCGCTTGAACTCGTTGATCAGCAGCGCCATGCGCAGCACGTAGTGCAGGTGGCTGGCCACCTGGAACGTGCGGCTGTTCGTGCCGTCGAAGAACACCGGCACCACCGCGGCGTCCGACTTCGACACCATCTTGGCCGTGAACGTCCGCCAGGCCGGATCCAGGATCGGCCCGAACGGCTTCTTGCTCGTCGACACCGTGCCGCCGGGAAAGATGCCGATGGCGCCGCCCTCGGCCAGAAAGGCCAGCGCCTTCTTGCGCGTCTCGATGTTCAGGCGCTGCCCCGCCCGATCGCCGTCGAAGCTGATCGGCAGGATGATGTCGTTGATCTCTTCGGCCTTGCGGAACACCTGATGGGCGATGATCCGAAAATTGCCCCGCCCGCGCACCGCCGACAGGATTCGGCCCATCACCAGCCCGTCGAGAATGCCCCAGGGATGGTTGGCGATCAGCACCAGCGGGCCGCGTTCGGGAATGTTCGCCAGGCCCCGGCCCGGCAGATCCAGATGCAGCTCGTAACGGCTCTGCATCACCTCCCAGAAGTCGCGGCCGGCCGCGACCTCTTTCTCGTAGTCGCGCGCGCGTGCGATCAGGCCGGGGCGGCCCGTGATGTTCTCGACCCCTCGGACGAACAGCTGCGCCGCCCGGGTCTTCACGCTGAACGCGTAGCTTATCTCGCGAGCCGCAGCGCCTTGCATCCGCGTCCACGTCCTTCACGCCGTTTCCTCAGCCGCTCAGATAGGGCCTCAGCCCCCATCCTGGCAAGAAAAACGAAAACGCCCCCCGGCGGGCGCCGGAGGGCGGGAAGGCCGCCCGAGCGCCGAAGCGCCCGGGCGAAACGCGCCGTTGGATCAGCGCTTGGAGAACTGGAAGCTGCGGCGGGCCTTGCGCTTGCCGTACTTCTTGCGCTCCACCACGCGGGCGTCGCGGGTCAGGAACCCGGCCGCCTTCAGCGCCGGGCGCAGCGCCGGATCATACAGCGTCAGCGCCTTGGAGATGCCGTGCTTCACGGCGCCCGCCTGGCCCGAGAGGCCCCCGCCCTTGACCGTGGCATAGACGTCGAACTGGCCGTCCACGTTGGCCACGGTGAACGGCTGGCCCACCACCATCTGCAGCACCGGGCGCGCGAAATACGCCGGCATCTCTTTCTTGTTGACCACGATCTTGCCGCTGCCGGGCCGCACCCAGACGCGGGCCACGGCGTCCTTGCGCTTGCCGGTGGCGTAGCTGCGGCCCAGCTCGTCGCGCACGGGCTCGCGGATCGGGCCCATGGCCTCGGCCACGGCCGCCTGGCCTTCTTCGGTCAGGGCGAGGGTCTTGAGGTCTTCGAGGCCTCCGGTCGTCTCGGCCATCGTCACGCGCTCCGGGTGTTCTTGGGGTTCATGGAGGCGACGTCGAGCGCCTCGGGCTGCTGCGCCTCATGCGGGTGCTCGGCCCCCGAATAGACGCGCAGGTTGCTCAGCTGCTTGCGCGTCAAAGGGCCGCCGGGCATCATGCGCTGCACGGCCTTCTGCACCACGCGCTCGGGGAACTTGCCGTCCAGGATCTGCTCGGCCGTGCGGGACTTGATGCCGCCCGGATGGCCGGTGTGCCAGTAATAGGTCTTGTCGCGGCGCTTGTTGCCGGTCATCTGGACCTTGTCGGCGTTCACGACGATCACGTTGTCGCCCATGTCCATGTGCGGCGTGAAGGAGGGCTTGTGCTTGCCGCGGAGCCGCATCGCCACGATCGAGGCGAGCCGCCCGAGCACCACGCCCTCCGCATCGATGATGACCCACCGCTTGTCGATGTCGGCGGGCTTCGCGGAATACGTCTTCATGGTTCTCGCGTCGTCCTGTGGAAGGGGCGGCCGATGCCGGCCCCGAAAATGCAGGGCGGACCGCGCCGTCTGGGCCCGATCCGCCGGATGGCGCGGTTCTAAGGATTCCCGCCGGCAAGTCAATCGTCCGACATGCCGAATTTCACCACGAAATCAGCTGCTTGAAAATTGGGTATCTGAATACCCCAACTTTCAAGGCCCAAGACCCGGCTCCGCGGCGACCCCAGCCGCGCCGCGGAGCCGGCGTCCGGGCGGACGGAACCTCCATCCCCCGCGCGCCTCTTCGCCACCCGCTCGACGCCCGCCGGCGACGGCGGGCCTTGAAGACCCGCGGCCGCATCGGGCTATCTTGGGCCGAGCCGCGCAGGCCGCATCGCGCCTCGGGCGCGGCGCGGCCGGCAACTCAGGCTTCGCGAACGGCAGGATTCATTCGTGAACGGCGAAGAGGACACGACCCCGCGCTTCGACGCGGACAGCGCCCGGGAGGAATGGCTGGCGATCGTCACCGATCGCCGCCGCCTGGCGGGCGGAGCGATTCTGGCCGTCATCCTCGGCCTCGCCGGCCCGTTCGCCACGGTCGAACGGCTCGGCGCGCCGCTCAGCGTTCTCTACTGGCTGCTCGCGGTCGCGCTCGCCTGGGTCATCGCGGCGGCGCATGTGGCGGTCCTGTGCCAGCTCATGCCGCCGCGCTGGTCGGCGCCCCTGCGCGCGGCGCTGGGCGCGGCGCTGGCGGGACCGGCGATCATGGCGGCCATCGGGGCCCTCAACCTCGCCGTCTTCGGCCAGGCCTACACCATGATCGACGGGCGCTGGGGCCTGGCGCTCTTCGCCGGGCTCTCGGCCGCGGTGGCTCTGCTGGCGCGGCTGATCGGCGGCGCGCCGGCCTTTCCGCCGCCGCCGCCGCCCGACCGGCGCGACCCGGCCCTGCTGCGCCGCCTGCCCCCGGCCAAGCGCGGCCGCCTGATCCGCCTCAGCATGCACGATCATTACGTGGAGGTGGTGACCGACCAGGGCTCGGAACTGCTGCTTCTGCGCCTCTCCGACGCCATGCAGGAGGCCGCGCCCGAGGAGGGTCTGCAGATCCACCGCTCCCACTGGGTCGCCCGCGCGGCCGTGCAGGACGTGCGCCGCGAAGGCGGCCGCGTGGCGCTGCGGCTCAGCGACGGGTCGGAAACGCCCGTCAGCCGCGCCCGCGCCCGCGCCCTGGCCGACGCCGGCTGGATCTGAGCCCCAGGCCACGCCTCAGGCCGGGGCCGGGCGCAGGGCCCTCAGCATGGCCTCCGCCTCACCCCCGGTTCGGTGGAATCGCGTAGGTCACCGCGGCATGGGCCACCGGTCCCGTCACGCCCTGCGAGAACAGCGTCACGTCGCCCACGCTCAGCGTGCGGCCCAGCTTCAGGATCCGCGCCTCCGCCCACAGGGCCTGCGGCTCGGGCTTGCGCATGAAGTTCAGCGTCAGCGAGGTGGTGACCGTCAGCGGCCGGCGCCCGATCACCGCCAGCGTCGCGGCGTAGAAGGCGCAATCGGCCAGCGTGAACATCGCAGGTCCGCTGACCGTGCCGCCCGGGCGCAGATCCGCTTCGCGCACCGCCATGCCCATGGTCAGGGTCCCCGGGCCCAGCGCCTCGACGGTGAAGCGGCCCCGCACCTGCGGGAACACCTCGTCCAGATACTCGGCCAGCTCTCCGGCCGTCATCGCCAGCTCCACGCGCGTCTCCTTCTCCCGCTTCGGCCCACGGCCGTCAGTGGCGCCGAAGGCGGCCCCGGATCAAGTCCGGGGCGAGACGGCGCCCGGCCCGACCCGACGACGCGGCGCCGAACGCGGACGCCCCGCGCCGACGCGCCCCGGACTTGATCCG
>JBCBYE010000787.1:0-1943 GCA_039816075.1 Pseudomonadota bacterium
ACCGAGGCGCGGCCGTCGCGCACATAGACCAGACCGTCCGAGACCACGGGCCGCGCGGCGATGCCGCGGTCGCCGCTGCCGGCGCCCGCATCGGCGCGCCAGGCGAGGGTCAGGGACGAGGGCGCGGCCAGGTGCCCGCCGGCGCGGGCGGCGTCGCCGTCCGCATGGCTCCATTCGGCGACGTCGCGGGCGGCGGGGATGGCGCGCGGCGCGGCGGAGGCGACGTCGGGCGCGGCCTCCGGCCGGATGGAAGCGCGCTCGCCCGGCAGGCGCGCCTCTTCGTCGTCGGTGCAGGCGGCGACGAGCAGGACCGCGAGACCGGCAAGGGCCAGCCGCCCGACGGCGCGGGGCCGCATGCTCACGCGCCGCCCTCCGCCGTTTCGATCAGGATCAGGAGCTGGTCCAGCCGGTCCACCAGGGTGGGCGTGGCCATGGGATCGCCCTGCGCCGCCTGCGCGTCGGCGCGCGCCGCCGAAAGGGCGCCGGCGGCCAGATGCGCGGCCGCGCGCTGCTCCAGCGCCAGCAGGCGAAACGGCGCCCCTTCCGCCGCATGCGGATCGAACAGCGCGGCGCGTTCCTCGGGCGAGCGGGTCGGGGCCTGCAGCAGCGCCATCTTGAAGGCGGCGAGGGCGCGATAGACCGGCGCGGCATCGGCGTCCTCGGTCACCCGCGACAGGGTGGCGAGGGCGTCGTCCTCGCGGCCCGCGCGCGCCTCGGCGGCGGCCTGGTTGAGGCGGGCGACCAGGGCCGGCCCCGGATCCGCGCCTTCGGCGGCGGCGGCGAAGGCGGCGGCGGGGTCGGCGGCCTCGCCGGCCTCCACCAGCCGGCCGCCGATCTCCCGCGCCGCCTGCTCCTGTTGCGCGGACCACCAGCTGAGCCCGGCGGCGGCGGCCACAACGATCACGACGCCGCCGATCACGAAGGGGCCCCAGCGCCGCCAAAGCGCCCACAGCCGGTCGCGGCGAAGCTCCTCGCTGACTTCCTCGATGAAACTGTCGCTGCCGCCGTCGCTCATGCCGCCGCCCCGTTCCCCAGATCATCCCTTGGCCGGCCTCGCGCCGCGCCGCCGCGCCGTGGCGTTTCGAAACCGCCCGGGCGCGCGGCATCCCGCCGCAGGAGTTTTTCAGGCGTCCGGCCGACCGGATCGCCGTTTCGGCGCGTATACGTGCGGTGATACGGGGGCGCAAGCTTGCCGCCAAGGGCATCCCGCCCCATGTTGAGCGTTGAATTGACGTGTGCGTCAGTCCATGCGCGTCCCCGCCTGCCGCCCCCGCCGCCCCGCCGGCTGCGGGGTCCCCGGCCGACGGGCCGGATGGAGACGCCTCGAAGGGCCGTTGAGACATGAAGCTGACTCATCTTCTCACCGCGTTCGCCGTGGTCGCCGCCCTGTTCTGGTGGGTCGGGGCGCCGCTGGACGCTCAGCAGATCGCGCAAGGAACCCTGTCGGGCGACGCCGCGCCCGAAGAGGACGACGCCCTGCCCCCGGTGCAGGTGATCGCCTTTCGGTCCGAGGCGAAGTCCGTCGAAGGCGCGGTGGTCCTGCGCGGGCGCACCGAGGCGCATCGCGAGGTGGATCTGCGGGCGGAAACGGCGGGTCTGGTGGTGTCTCAGCCCCGCCGGGCCGGCGCGCGCGTGACCGAGGGCGACCTGCTCTGCCGCCTCGATCCCGGGGAGCGGCAGGCCAAGCTGGCGGAGGCGCGCGCCAAGCTGGCCGAGGCGCAGGCGGAGAACGACGCCGCCGAGGCGCTGGTGGAGCGGGGCATCACCTCCGCCAACACCGCGATTTCGCGCCGCGCGGCGCTGCAGGCCGCCCAGATGGGCGTGCGCTCGGCCGAACTCGACCTGAAGCGGCTGGAGATCCGCGCGCCGTTCTCCGGCGTGCTGGAAACCGATGCGGCCGAGATCGGAAGCCTGCTGCGCGTCGGCGACAGCTGCGCGCGCAT
>JBCBYE010000631.1:0-2753 GCA_039816075.1 Pseudomonadota bacterium
CCCAGCGGCGGATGTCCGGCAGCCAGTTGATGGCGCCCCAGGTCACGTAGACCAGGTCCCAGCGGCCGGGGCCCAGGCAATCCGCCGCATCGTAGACGTCGGCCTCGTGGAACGCGGCCTCGACGCCGGTTTTTTCGGCCAGGGCGCGCGCCTCGGCGATGGCGACGGGGGAGTAGTCGAGCCCTGCGACCTCGCCGGCCCCGCGGCGTTTCAGGCGCAGGGTGTCCAGCCCGAAATGGCATTGCAGATGGGCGATGCGCAGGCCGGCCAGCGGCGGCAGCTCGCCCTCGTCCACCGCGTCGAGGCTGTCGTCGCCGTCCAGAAACGCCTGCACGCGGTAAAAGCCGGAGCGGTCGGCGGCATGGATGCGGGCGCGGGCGTCCCAGCGGGCGCGCGTTTCGGCGATCTTGTCGGCGATCGCCGGGTCCTGCAGCGGCGAGGGGGCGTCGGTCATGGATCGATCCTCCATCCGCCTCGCCCGCAACGCGGACGGGCGGCCCCCGACCCGTCGGAAGACCGCCCGCCGATCCGTGCGAGGCCGCTCAGTCGGCGTTCGGCAGCGCCCGGCCGCCGGAGACGCCGGCCTTGGCCTTGTAGTTCGACTTTTCGGCGATGCGCGCCGACTTTCCGCGGCGCGCGCGCAGGTAGTAGAGCTTGGCGCGACGCACGCGGCCGCGGCGCACCACGGTGATGCTGTCGATGTTGGGCGAGTGGATGGGGAACACGCGCTCCACCCCCTCGCCGAAGCTGATCTTGCGGACCGTGAAAGCCCCGCCGATGCCGTTGCCGCCCTTGCGGCCGATCACGACGCCTTCGAAGTTCTGCACGCGGGTGCGCGTGCCCTCGGTCACGCGGTAGCCCACGCGCACGGTGTCGCCGGCGTTGAAGTCGGGGATGTCCTTGCCGAGCTCTTTGGCGTGCTCGAGTTCCAGCTGCTGAAGCAGGTTCATGTCGGTCGTCCTTTTGCGGGCGGGGCGTTCCCCGCGTTCTCTTTGCCGCCCGAGCGCTCCAGCTCTCCATCCGGGTCGGACCTCTCCGCATCGGAGAGCGCCCGCCAGAGATCGGGTCGTCTGTCTTTGGTGAGCCGTTCGGCTTCTTGTCGCCGCCAGCGGTCGATCTCGGCGTGGTGACCGGAGAGGAGAACCTCCGGCGTCGCGCGGCCGTTCCACTCGGCGGGTTTCGTATAGTGCGGGGCCTCCAGCAACCCGTGGGAGAAGCTCTCCTCTTCGGTGCTGCCGGCATTCCCGAGAACGCGGGGGATAAGCCGAACCGTGGCGTCGATCAAGGCCATGGCGGCGATTTCTCCGCCCGTCATGACGAAATCGCCCAGGGAGACCTCCTGCAGGCCCCGCGCGTCGAGGACGCGCTGATCCACGCCCTCGAAGCGGCCGCACAGAAGGGTGACGCCTGGGCCCTCGGCAAGGTCGCGCATCAGGGCCTGGGTCATCGGCTTTCCCCGCGGGGAAAGATAGAAGGCCGGACCGGGGCGCGGGCGCGCGGCGAGGGCGGCGTCGACCACGTCGGCGCGCAGCACCATGCCGGGGCCGCCGCCGGCCGGCGGGCCGTCGACCGTGCGGTGCTTGCCGAGGCCGTGGGCGCGCAGGTCCACCGTTTCCAGCGCCCAGAGCCCGTCATGCAGCGCCTTGCCCAGCAGCGAGCCGCCGAGCGGACCGGGAAACATGTCCGGAAACAGCGTGAGGACGGTGGCCCGCCAGGCGCCCTTGACGGCGGTCTCGGCCATCAGGTCGCGCGGCGTGGCCGAGGCCTCGATGGAGAGGCGGCCGTGGGAGCGGGTGGGGACCGCGCGCTGGGCGCGGCGCGGGGGCTCGTCGGTCACTCGCCCGTCTCCTCCGCCTCGGGGAAAACGCCCTCGGGCGGGTCGGCGACGATGCGGCGGGCGGCGAGGTCCACCGTGGGGACGGCCTCGCGCGTGAAGGGCAGAAGCGCGGGCTGCTTGAGCGTCGGGGCGACGACCTCCAGCATGTCGCCCGCGCCGAAATCATGCACGGCGCGGACGCGGCCGAGCGGGTCGCCGGCGCCGTCCACCACGTCGAGGCCGATGAGGTCGGCGTGGTAGTACTCGTCGTCGGGAAGCGAGGGCAGCGCCTCGCGCGGGGCGAAGAGACGGGTTCCCTTCAGCGCCTCGGCGTCTTCGCGGGTCTTCACGCCGCTCAGCCGCGCCGCGAAGCCGCCCTTGACGGGGCGGTCGAGGCTGAGCGCGTAGGCTTTGCCGGCCGCGTCGATCAGCGGGCCGTACTCCGCGACCGCCTCGGGGTCGGCGCAGAAGCTTTTCAGACGCACCTCGCCGCGCACGCCGAAGGCGCCGGCGACGGCGCCGACGCAGACATGATCCTCGGGGTCGGGAAGATCGACCACGGTTCGGCTCCTGACCCATGCGGCGGCCGGGGGGAGGCGCGCGGCCCGCCCGCCCACCCCCGTCGCGCCTCCCCCCTGCCGCCGGGGCCCCGGGGTCGGGGGCGCGGCGGCGGGGGCTGCAGAACGGGGCGGGCGAGCGGGACGTCCTTCGCTCCCCGGCCGGCGTGCGCAGGCGTGCCGATTACTCGGCGGACGCCTCTTCGGCCGGGGCCTCGGCGGGCGCGGCGGCGGCTTCGGCGGCGGCCGCCGCGGCGGCCTCGGCCTTGTCGGCCTTCTCCTGCGCGCGCTCCTGCGCCTTCTTGCCGGGCTCGGCCTTCTTGAGGTTGGCGCGCTCCTTCTTGGCCAGTACGTCGGCGGCCTCGAGGAAGCGGCGCACG
>JBCBYE010000362.1:0-4989 GCA_039816075.1 Pseudomonadota bacterium
CCCGGCCGGGGTTGGACGGTGCGGGGCCCGACGGCGCGGGGCGGCGGAGGGGGGCGGGCGGCGGCGGCGCGCCCGCGGGGTCAGGCGCCGGGGCCGTCATAGCCGCCCAGGTCGCAGATCGCCGTCCATTCCGCGTCGGTCACCGGCTGCACGCTGAGGCGGGTGTTGTTGACCAGCACCATCTCCGCCAGGCGCGGATCGGCCTTGGCCTGCTCCAGCGTCACCGGTTCCGGGAAGGCGCCGAGGGCCTTGACGGTCACGCAATCCCACCTGTCGTCGTCGGTGGTGGGATCGGGGGCGGAGGGGGCGATGACCTCCACCACGCCCATCACCCGCTTTTCATGCACGGAGTGGTAGAAGAAGCCCAGGTCCCCCACCTGCATCGCGCGCATGTTGTTGCGGGCCTGGTAGTTGCGGATGCCGTCCCACATCTCGCCCGCATCGCCCTTGGCCGCCTGGTCGTCCCAGGACCAGGCGTTGGGCTCGGACTTGAACAGCCAGCGGCGCATCGGGACCCTCCTGCGGCTTTCGAACGCCTCGGGCTATGGCCCATCGGGCCGGCGGACGCCAGACTGCGCGGCGACGCATCCCCGAGCCGGAGACCGCCATGACCGCGCCCGCCCCCCAGACCGACACGCAGACCGACGCGCAGACCGACGCCGACGCCGCCCCCGATGCCGCCCCCGGCGCGGGCGCGCGGACCGCGCGCCCCTTCGGCGCGGCGATCCCCAAGGATCAGCTGCTGACCTTTCTCTACACCTACGATCTGCCGGGCATGGTCGCCTTCTACCGCGACGTGATGGGCCTGCGACCGGTGATCGACCAGGGGGCGGCGGTGATCTTTCAGGTCAATGCCGGCGCCTATCTGGGCGTCTGCGACCTGCCGCACCGGCCGCGCGGCACCCAGGGCGTGATGGTGACCTTCGTGCGGGACGTGGATGCGGAATACGCCCGGCTGAGCGCGCTGGGCGTGGCGTTCGAGGGGCCGCCGGCGCCGATGATGGACGGCACCGTCTACGCCGCCTTCTTCCGCGATCCGCAGGGCTATCACCTGGAGATCCAGGAGTTCCGCAACCCCGACTGGGACGCGCTGTTCACGGACGGCTAAGGCGGGCCGGGTCAGCAAGGCGCGGTCCGAACGAGCGCGCGCGAGGGGGCGAAAGCATGATCCGCAAGGGGCTGGCGGCGATGGCCGTCGTGGGAGCGGCGCTGTCCGCGGCGCTGGCGCCCGGTCCGGCGCGCGCGGTGATCTTGGGCGGCGCGGCGACCTTCGTCGACGGCGTGGCGCAGGCGGCGCCGCCGGACCGGTTCGTGAAGCTCGCCGTGCCCTTCGACGCCTCCGACCCCGACAACACGGTCGGCGACAACACGTTCGAGGCGCCGTTCCTCTATGGCTTCGACGAGAACCAGAACGTGATCGCCCCCGCCGACATCGCGGTGGACATCGGCGCGCCGGTGCCGGCGGGCCGGGTGGTGGCGAGCCACTACGTGTTCATCGACCCCGCGCAGGTCACGCGCCTGACGGGCTACGTGGATTTCGACGCGCCGATCTTCGGCATCGCCACGTCGCGCGACCGGCTGATCGCCACGGATTTTCTGCAGAACAACGCGGTGACCTACCTGTCGCCCTCGGCGCGCGGGCTGGAAACGGCGGCCCAGCAGGGCGGCACGATCGACGATTCGGTGCGCATCGATCCCGACGATCCGTTCCGCCTGCTGGTGGACCTGCAGGCGCGGGATCCGGGCGACTACGTCAGGGTCTTCACGCGATTCTCGCCGACCGCTCCGGTGCAGGTTCCGCTGCCGGGGGCGGCGTGGGGGCTGCTGACGGCCGCGGCGGCGCTGGGTCTGCGGGCGCGGCGGCGGGGCTGAGGGCGGCGTCGGCGACTGCGCCTCGACCTCGGCCTGAGCCTGGGCCTGAGCCTGGGCCTCAGGCCTTGGCGCCCTTGCGGCCGGAGCCGATCAGGGGCGCCGCCGCGGCGTCGAGCGGCCAGCGGGGCCGCGCCGGCAGGTCGAGCGGATCGGGGCCGCGGGTCGCCAGCGTCTCCGCCGCGGCCCAGGCGATCATGGCGGCGTTGTCGGTGCACAGCGCCAGGGGCGGGGCGATCAGCGTCGCGCCCGCCTCGGCCGCCGCCCCGTGGAGCCGGGCGCGCAGGGCCTGGTTGGCGGCGACGCCGCCGGCGACGGCGAAGGCCTGGGGCGCGCCATGTTCGGCGGCGAAGGCGGCGAGGGCGCGGGCGCTCTTCTCGGCCAGCACGTCGCAGACGGCGGCCTGAAAGCCGGCGCACAGATCGGCGACGTCGCGGTCGTGCAGGCCGCCCTGCGCCTCGGCCAGACCGTCGCGGGCGCGACGAAGGGCGGTTTTCAGGCCGGAGAAGCTCAGATCGCAGCCCGGACGGTCCAGCAGGGGGCGGGGGAAGGCGAAGCGGCCGGGGTCGCCGGCCCGCGCCGCCCGCTCCACCGACGGGCCGCCGGGCTGGGGCAGGCCGAGAAGCTTGGCGACCTTGTCGAAGGCCTCGCCGGGGCTGTCGTCGAGGGTGCCGCCGAGGCGGCGGAAGCGATCCGGCCCCAGCACGGCCAGCAGCTGGCAATGACCGCCGGAAGCGAGGAGCATCGGGTAGGGCCAAGCGAGCCCGTGGGTCAGCCGCGGCGTCAGCGCGTGGCCGGCCAGGTGGTTCACGCCGACGAACGGCAGGCCGGCCCCCAGGGCGATGCCCTTGGCCGTCAGCACGCCGGAGAGGACGCCGCCGATCAGGCCCGGCCCGGCGGTCGCCGCCACGGCGTCGAGGGTGGAAAGCGGGACGCCGGACTCGGCGAGAGCGCTCTCCGCCGCAAGATCCAGGCGTTCCGCATGGGCGCGCGCGGCGATTTCGGGGACGACGCCGCCGAAGGCCGCGTGCAGCGCCGCCTGGCCGACGATCTCGTTCGCGAGGATCTCGCCCGGCCCCGCCGGCGCGCCGCCGCGCAGGGGAACGCGCACCACGGCGGCGGCGGTTTCGTCGCAGCTCGATTCAAGGGCCAGGATCAGCAGGGAGGCGTCCATCGGCGGCGACGTGTCCAGTTTGGTTTACGCTTTCCCGTTGCACGGGTCCGGCGGCCCGGCTAACACCGCCGACATGGCTTCGCAAACCGGCTTCTCCCCCGACCGACCGCTGCGCATCGGCACCCGCGGCTCCAAGCTGGCGCTGGCGCAGGCCCATGAGACCCGAGAGCGCCTGCAGGCGGCCCATGGCCTGCCCGAGGCGGCGTTCGAGATCGTGGTGATCTCCACCACCGGCGACCGGGTGCTGGACCGGCCGCTGAGCGAGATCGGCGGCAAGGGGCTGTTCACCAAGGAGATCGAGGTCGCGCTGCTGAACGGCGAGATCGACGTGGCGGTGCATTCCACCAAGGACGTGGCGAACGCGCAGCCCGAGGGGCTGTCGCTGACGGTGTTTCTGCCCCGCGAGGATCCGCGCGACGCCTTCGTGTCGTCCCGGCATGAGGAGGTGGAGGCGCTGCCCGAAGGCGCCGTCGTCGGGTCCAGCAGCCTGCGCCGGCGCGCGCAGCTGCTGCATCGGCGGCCGGACCTGACGGTGGTGGAGTTCCGCGGCAACGTGCAGACCCGGCTGAAGAAGCTGGAGGACGGCGTGGCGGAGGCGACGTTCCTGGCGGCGGCCGGGCTGGGGCGGCTGGGCCTGTCGGAGCTCGCCTCCGCCCCCATATCGCCCGACGTGATGCTGCCGGCGGTGGCGCAGGGCGCCATCAGCCTGGAGCAGCGCACGGACGACGCGGCGACGTCCGAGCTGATCGCGCCGCTGAACCACGACGAGACGGCGGCGCGCATGGCGGCGGAGCGCACGCTGCTGCGCGGTCTGGACGGGTCCTGCCGCACGCCCATCGGCGGGCTGGCGGAGCTGCACGGCGACCGCCTTCGCCTGCGGGCGGAGGTCCTGCGGCCCGACGGCTCCGAACGCCATGCGACGGAGCGGGAGGGCCCCGCCTCGGACGCCGCGGCCATGGGCGAGGATGCCGCGGCCGAGCTGAAAGGGCGCGCCGGTCCCGGCTTTTTCGGGGAATGACGGGCGCGGACCGCCCGGGTCTGCTGATCACGCGGCCGGAACCCGGCGCCTCGGCGTCGGCGCGACGGATGAGGACGCTCGGCTGGGCGCCGCTGATCTCTCCGCTGATGCGGCTGGAACCGGTGGCGGCGGGGGCGCCGCCGCCCGACGTGGCGGCGGTGGCGCTGACCTCCGCCAACGGGGCGCGCTGCGCGCCGTCGGATGCCACGCTGCGGACGGCGCCGGTCTGGGCGGTGGGCGAGGCCACGGCGGCCGCGGCGCGCGAGGCGGGCTTCGCCGATGTGCGCGCCGGCCCGTCGGACGCGGCGGCGCTGGCCCGGGCGATGCTGGCGGGCGGTCTGCCGCCCGGCGCGCGCGTTCTGCATCTGCGCGGGGAGCATGGGACCGACGGTTTCGCCGAGGCGCTGGAGGCGGCCGGCATGCGGGTGGAGGCGCGGGTCGTCTATCGCATGACGGCGCTGAGCGCGCTGAGCGCGGAGGCCGAGGCGGCGCTGTCCGGGGGGCGGATCGCGGCGGCGGCGGTCTACTCCCCCCGCTCCGCCCGGCTGCTGGCGCGGGCGGCGGCGCGATTCGATCTCTCGCGCGTGGCGGCGGCGGCGATCAGCGAGGCGGCGGCGACCCCTTTGCGCGGGGCCGGCTTCGCCGCGATCGAGGTGGCGCCGACGCCCGACGGGGCCGGGATGGAGCGCGCGCTGGACGCGGTGATGGCGGGCGCCTGGGGCGATGGGAGGGGAGGCGCCCCTGCCGGAGACGCCGGCGGCGCGCCGGGCGGAGATGCAGGCGAAGATTTGGGCGGCGCGTCAGGCGGAGATTTGGAGCGCGCCTCGGGCGGAGACTTGGAGCGCGCCTCGGGCGGAGACTTGGAGCGCGCCTCAGGCGAAGACTTTGACAGCGCCTCAGGCGAAGACTTGGAGCGCGCCTCAGGCGC
>JBCBYE010000191.1:0-7358 GCA_039816075.1 Pseudomonadota bacterium
CCTCGCAGGTCGACGTCGCCTCCATGGAGGAGCCGTTGGGCAGGCCCGCGGCCCAGATCGTCGCGTCGATCTTGCCGTCGCACAGCGCCGCCGACTGCTCCGAGCTTTTCAGCTCGGCCGCCAGCGAGAAGTCGTCCTTGGACATGCCCTCGGCCGCGATCAGCGTCTCGGCCAGAACGCGCGTCCCCGAACCGGGATTGGCGATGTTCACGCGCTTGCCGGCGAAATCGGCGACCGACGTGATGCCCGCGTCGGCGCGGACCATGACGTGCATCGGCTCGGGGTGGACCGAGAAGATGGCGCGCAGATCGGCATAGGGGCCGTCATCGGCGAAGCGGCCTTCGCCGGCCAGCGAGGCGGCCTGCACGTCCGACTGGACGACGCCGAAATCCAGCTCGCCCTCGCGGATGGTGCGGGCGTTGTAGACCGAACCGCCGGTCGATTCGACCGAGCAGCGGATGCCGTGATCCTTGCGGCCCTTGTTGACCAGCCGGCAGATCGCGCCGCCGGTGGGGTAATAGACGCCGGTCACGCCGCCGGTGCCGATGGTGATGAAGCGCTGCTGGGCGAAGGCCATGTCGGCCGACAGCACCGCGGCCGCGGCGGCGACGCCGAGCCCGAAGCGGGAAAGAGTCATGGAAGGCTCCCTGTGTTTGTCGTGCAGGACGCCCCGCCTCGCATGCGTCGCGCGGCGGCGTCCCCGGCCGGCACTGTCCTCGCGTTGGGCAAAAGTGTGAAGCAAAAACTAACGTTTTGCGGCGGACGGCAGGTAGGCGTCATGGGCCTCGCGCAGGCGGGCATAGCCTTCGATTCGCTCCCGCGCCCCGGGGCCCGCCCGCTCCACCAGCAGGGCCAGCAGCGTCTCCGCCACGGCCATGGCGCCGGCATAGGCGCCGAAATGGTGCGTGGAATGGGCGGACACGCGCAGCACCGCCTCCGCCCGCAGGCCCGGATCGGGCGCCTCGCTGTCCGAAATCAGGATCAGCTTCGCGCCCGCCCCGGCGGCGAAGCGGCAGGCCGCCACCGTCTCGCGGCTGTAGGGCGCCACCAGCAGCGCCAGCAGCGCGTCCTGCGGCCCGGCCGCGGCCAGGTCGTCGATGGGGCTGGCCATATGGCGGGGGATCAGCTGCAGGTCCGGCAGCGCCATGCGCCCGACATAGTGAAAGAAATAGGCCAGCGCGTAGCTTGCCCTTGCGCCGGTGACGTAAGCGGTGCGCGCGCCCACGATCAGCTCCGCCGCGCGCGCCAATCCCGCCGGGTCCTGCTGGCTCAACGAGCGGTCGACCACCGCCAGCGCGTTCGCCGCCGCGATGCGCGCCGCGCCGCCGCCGCCCGCCTCCTCCAGCCAGGCGGGACGCAGTCCGCTGGGCGCGGCCGCCGTCAGCGCCTCGCGGAACGGCGCGCGCAGGGCGTCGAACCCGTCGAAGCCCAGATGCCGGGCCAGCCGCACGAACGTGTAGGTGGAGGCGCCGGCCTTGCCCGCCGTCTCGCGCACCGGGTCCAACCCGAAATCCGCCGGGTGATCCACCACGTAGCGCGCCGCCAGGCGCAGCCGCGACGGATAGGCCGGCAGCTCGCGCTTCAATCGATCCAGCAGGCGGGCGCGCAGGGTCGGGTCCATGGCATATCCATAACGGATGTGATTTTTCCGCGCAATTGACGGCCGCCGTGATTTGCCGTTCCGTCAGGCGATTCGCATCGACGCCGAAAGGCCCGCGCCATGACCGCCGCCAACGCCCTTCCCGAACACGCAAGCGTCGTCGTCATCGGCGGCGGCGTGATGGGCTGCTCCACCCTCTTTCATCTGGCCGAAATGGGCGTGACCGACGCCGTGCTGGTGGAACGCAATCAGCTCGCCTCGGGCACCACCTGGCACTCCGCCGCCCAGGTCCGCGCCCTGCGTCATTCCCGCAACCTCACGCGCATGATCGAACACTCCATCGACCTCTACGCCCGGCTGGAGGCGGAAACCGGCCAGGCCGTCGGCTGGATCAACGAGGGCTCGCTGTCGATCGCCGCGACGCCCGACCGGCTGACCCATATCCGCCGCCAGAAGGCTCTCGCCGACGCCTTCGGGATCGAGGCCGCCGAGGTCTCCGCCGCCGAGGCGGCGGAGCGCTGGCCCCTGATGAACGCCGAGGACGTGCTCGGCGCCGTCTGGTCCCCCGGCGACGGCCGCGTGTCCCCGACGGATGTCTGCGCCGCCCTCGTGAAGGGCGCCAGGGCCCGCGGCGCCCGCCTCTTCGAGGATACCGGCGTCACCGGCCTCCTGACGGAGCGCGGCCGCATCGCCGGCGTCGAAACCTCGCGCGGGACGATCCGCTGCGACGCCGTCGCCCTCTGCGCCGGCCTCTGGTCGCGCGAGGTCGCCGCCATGGCCGGCGCCCAGGCCCCGCTTCTCGCCTGCGAGCATTTCTACCTGCTCACCAAGCCCGTGCCCGGGATCGCAGGCAACCTCCCCACCCTCTCCGACCACGACGCGCACCTTTACATTCGCGACGACAGCGGCGGCCTGCTGGTCGGCTGCTTCGAACCCATGGGCAAGCCGATCCCTCCCGGCGCCCTCGACGAAACCTTCGCCTTCGGCCTGCTGCCCGAGGATTGGGACCATTTCGAGCCCATGATGGAAGGCGCCCTCCACCGCCTCCCCGCGCTGGAGCACGCCGAAGTCAAAATGCTGCTCAACGGGCCTGAAAGCTTCACGCCCGACGGCATGTTCATGCTGGGCGAAACGGCGGAAACGCCGGGGCTCTACCTGGGCTGCGGCATGAACTCCGTCGGCATCGCCTCCGGCGGCGGGGCGGGCATGAACCTCGCGCATCTCATCGCCAAGGGCCGCACCGCCTACGACCTGAGCGAGGCGGACGCCAAGCGCTTCGCTCCCGTCTTCGACCGCGTCGAACACCTCATGGCCCGTGCGCCGGAGATCCTCGGCACGCATTACGAGATCGCCTATCCCGGCCGACAGCTGCGCACGGCCCGCAACCTCCGCCCCGGCCCGCTCGACGCCGAACACGCCGCCGCCGGCGCCGTCACGGCGCAGGTCGCCGGCTTCGAACGCCCGCTTCACCACGGCGGGGCCTCGCGGAACCTCACCTTCCTGCGCCCCGACTGGCACGACGCCGTGGCGGCCGAGGCTCTCGCGGCGCATCGCTCCGTCGCGGTCTTCGACGCCTCTCCGTTCGGCAAGATCGAGGTGGAGGGCCCGGACGCCGAGGCCTTCCTCGGACATGTCTGCGCCGGCTTCATCGCCCGTCCCCCCGGCGCCGTCATCTACACGCCGATGCTGAACGCCCAGGGCGGCTATGAGAGCGACCTGACCGCCCTGCGCCTGTCCCATACGCGCTACCGCCTGCTCACCGGCGCCGCCGCGCTGCGCCGCGACCTCGCCTGGCTGCGCCGCCACGCCGCCCCCTACGACGTGCGCCTCGCGGACGTGACCGAGGCCTACGCCCTGCTCCCCCTCATGGGCCCCGACGCCTCCGCCCTCGCCGACGCCCTCGGCGCCGGGGGCCTGCGCGACATTCCCTGGTTCCGCCATGCCACGGCGAAGATGGCCGGCGTCGACATCCGCGCCGCCCGCCTCTCCTATGTGGGCGAACCCGGTTGGGAGCTGACCTGCGCCTGGTCCGACGCCCCCGCCCTGCACCGCGCCCTGACCGGCGCCGGCGCTCGCCCTGCCGGCCTCTACGCCCAAACCTCCATGCGCATCGAAAAAGCCTTCCGCGCCATGGGGCATGAGCTCGATGCCGACGTCACCCCCGTCGACGCCGGCCTCGACGCCGCCATCGCCGGAAAGCGCGCCTTCCTCGGCGCCGAGGCCGTCGCCGCCGCCCGCGCCGCCCCGCCGAGGGCCCGCATCGCCACCCTGGTCTTCGACGACCCCGACGCCGTCCCCCTCGGCCACGAACCGGTGCGTCTGGACGGCCGCATCCTCGGCCTGACCACCTCCGCCGCCTTCGGCCACCGCATCGGCCGGCCCGTGGCGCTGGCCCAGGTGTCCCCTCCGCCGCCCGGCGGCGTCCACGTGCAGGTCGACATCGCCGGCGCCCAGGCCGACGCGGTTCTGGGCTATGCTCCCGCCTACGACCCCGACGGCGTCCGCATGCGCGCCGATCTCTCCGCCGCCGCCGCCCCCGCCTGAAGGTCCGCGCCATGTCCGTCTCGTCCGCCGCCTCCCACGTGTTTCCTCGCCACGCCAAGGCCCCGCCCCCCGTCGCCGTCGGGGGCGCAGGCGTCTGGCTGCAGGACGCCTCGGGCAAACGCTATCTCGACGCCTCGGGCGGGGCCGCGGTCTCCTGCCTCGGCCATGGCGACCGCGAGGTGATCGAGGCGGTCAAGGACCAGCTCGACCGCCTCGCCTTCGCCCATACCGGCTTCTTCACCTCCGAACCGGCGGAGGCGCTGGCCGAAAAGCTCATCGCAAAGGCCCCCGGCGCCCTCGACCGCGTCTACTTCGTCTCCGGCGGGTCCGAGGCGACGGAGGCCGCCATCAAGCTCGCCCGCCAATACTTCGTGGAAAAGGGCGAGCCGCGGCGCAGCCGCCTCATCGCCCGACGGCAAAGCTACCACGGCAATACGCTCGGCGCCCTCGCCGCCGGCGGCAACCCGCAACGCCGCGCCCCGTTCGCGCCGCTGCTGACGGACATGAGCCATATCGAGCCCTGCTACGCCTACGTGCACAAGCGCGACGACGAGAGCGCCGAGGCCTACGGCCGCCGCGCCGCGGACGCCCTCGAAACCGAGATCCTGCGCCTCGGCCCCGAAACCGTCATGGCCTTCATGGCCGAGCCCGTCGTCGGCGCGACCCTCGGCGCGGTCCCGCCCGAACCCGGCTATTTCCGCCGCATACGGGAGATCTGCGACCGCCACGGCATCCTCCTGATCCTCGACGAGGTCATGTGCGGCATGGGCCGCACCGGCACGCTCTTCGCCTGCGAACAGGATGGCATCGCGCCGGACATCCTGTGCATCGCCAAGGGCCTGGGCGCCGGCTACCAGCCCATCGGGGCGATGCTCTGCACCGCCGAGATCTACGCGGCGATCGAGGACGGTTCGGGCTTCTTCCAGCATGGCCATACCTATCTGGGCCACCCGGCGGCCGCCGCCGCCGGCAATGCCGTCCTCGACGCCATCGAAACCCGCGGCCTGCTGGCGAACGTGACCGCCATGGGCGAGGCGCTGTCCCGGCGGCTGCACGCCGCCTTCGGTCAGCACCCGCATGTGGGCGACCTGCGCGGCCGCGGCCTCTTCCAGGGCATCGAAATCGTGGAGGATCGCGCGGCCAAGACCCCCTTCGACCCCGCCCGCAAGATCGCCCCCAGGTTCAAGGCCGCCGCCTTCGACGAGGGCCTGATCTGCTACCCGATGCAAGGCGCCCGCGACGGCGTGCACGGCGACCACGTCCTGCTGGCCCCGCCCTTCATCCTGACCGAGGACGACGCCGACCTCATCGTGGAGCGCCTCGGCAAGGCGCTGGACCGCGCGCTGGCCTAGAACCAGCGCCCCGGCGACATCAGCCCCAGATCCACCAGCTGCTGCGGCCCCTCGTAGCGCATCGAAATCCCGTCGGCGAAGAACTCGCCCGCCGCGTCCGCGTGGTAGCGGGCATATTCGCGCGAGCCGGCGTAGTGCTCGCCCCGCGCCATCTCCTCGGCCGCCTTGTCCTTCAGCGAGGCGACGAACTTGAAGTGGAACAGCGCGCCCGTGGTCGGCGGCATGCGCAGCTGACCCAGCTTCGCCTCCGCCCGGTTCAGCTCGAACGGCCAGGCGTCGTGCATGGAGCTGCGATAATGGTAGGTGCGCCGCCACTTCACGAAGGGGATCTTGTTCAGCGCCGGCGCCTGCCAGGGCCGGTCGCGGAAATGCACCCGCATGCGCGGCCCGCCGCGGATCGCGAGGCCCGAGCCCCAGCCCGCGCTCTGGATGTAGCCGTCGCGGTCGAAGAACGGGCAGACCTCGAACGGATCCTGCCCCGGCGCCAGCGTCGCCTGCGCCAGCGGACGGTCGGAATAGGCATCCAGCATCAGCGCCGGAAACGCCCGCCGCTTGGCATCGTCCAGATGCTGCGCCAGCGCCCGCAGGCTGCGGGTCTGCATGTAGGGATAGACCAGGAACTCATCGGGATCGACGCAGACGCACCACCGCTCCGCCCCGTAGCGGCGCAGCAGGTCGTTGCACCACAGCATCCCGAAATTGGAGGCCTTGTAGCTGGCGGCGGTATGCCAGACCGACACGTCCTTCTGGGCCGAGGCCCAGTCCATGAAACCGTCGTCGCTGTCGTTGTCCACGAACAGGAAATGCCCGACGCCCAGCCGCCGGTAATGCGCGACGAAGGCCTCCATCCGGAACGCCTCGTTGCGCAGGCAGGCGACCAGCGGGATCGTTCCCGGCCCGATCTCGGCCGTGCGGTCCTGCACCGGGCGCAGCTGCCGGCCCGCCCGTCGATCCTTGCGGTGCAGCCCGGCGTAAAGGCCCGCGACGCGCAGACCGTCGAAGGGACCCCAGGCGCTCACGCCCAGGTCTCCGCCGGCGGGGCCGCCGCGTCCTCCTGGGCGCGCCAGAACGTCCGCAGCGCCTCGGCCAGCGCCTCGTCCTGCGGCAGGGCCGCGCCGGCCAGCGCGCTCAGCGAGGCCTCCATGGCCGCGCGTCGCGCCTCCCGCGTCGGGGCCGCGCCGGAATTCAGCCGCAGCACCGTCGCCAGGGGCGCCGCCGGCGGCACCCGCGGATAGACGGCGTCCGCGTCCAGATCCATCACCGTCTGCCGCCGCGCGCGATAGGCCGGGTCGGTGACCGCCGCGTCGCGCGGCAGCGCCTCGCCGGCCAGCGGGTAGGGGATCAGGCGGCGCAGCGGCTCGCGTCCGCCGGTCTCGTCCGCATAGGCCCGCAGCACGTCGCGCCGCGCGCCCAGCGGCCCCTGCAGCGCCCGCGCCCCATGGGCGAAGGGGCCCGGCGCGGCGCAGGCCTCGATCAGCTGCGCGAGGTCGGCGTCCGCATCGCCGGTCCGCGGCAGCAGGTCGACCACCACCGCGTTGGGATCGCCCAGGACCCCGGCCAGCAGCAGCGGCTCATGAAACGGCGACCAGGCCAGCGCCGGCAGCCCCTGCGCCCGCGCCAGCACCCGCATGAGGTGCAGCGCCGGATGCGCGTCCCGCATCGCCGCGTCGTCCTGCGTCAGGCCGCCGAACGCCTCCCGCCCCGGCCCGAAATCCACCGTGCCGCGGGCGAAGACATGCCCCAGCCGCTCCACGCCCTCCGGCAGCGCCGCGACCAGCGCCGAGGCCCGCGCCGGCGCGCCCACGGCGACCAGATACCGCCCCGTGCCCCGCCCCAGCACCCGGTCGATGGAGGGCGTCGCC
>JBCBYE010000044.1:0-13036 GCA_039816075.1 Pseudomonadota bacterium
AACCTGACGATCCCCACGTTCTGGCCGCAGGACATGGCCTGGGCCAACTTCACGGCCGTCTTCGCCGATCCCACCAATTTCGGCGCGCTCGTGGACAGCTTCGTCATCGCCACGCTCAACACCCTGCTGTCGCTGATCCTGGGCACGCTGGCCGGCTACGCCTTCGCCCGGTTTCCCCGGCAGGCGGGGGGGGAGAACCTGGCGTTCTGGATCCTGTCGAACCGCATGTTCCCGCCCGTGGCGATCCTGGTGCCGATGTTCTTCCTGTTCGACGCCACGCCCTGGGGCACGGACAGCGTCTGGTCGCTGGTGATCCTCTACCTCGTGTTCAACCTGCCGCTCGCCACGTGGCTGATGATGGTCTTCTTCCGCGACGCGCCGAGGGAGCTGGAGGAGGCCGCCTATCTGGACGGCTGGACGCCGCTGCGCGCCTTCATCCGGGTGACGCTGCCGCTGGTGCTGCCGGGCATGGTCTCCGTCGCGATGCTGTGCTGGATCTTCGCGTGGAACGAATACCTCTTCGCGAACCTCTTCGTGGGCACGGCCGTGCGCACCTATACCATCGTCATCCCGACCTTCACCCATGGCTCGCAGACGCTGTGGAACCTGCAGATGGCGTTCTCGTTGATCGCCATGGCGCCGCCGGTGCTGCTGTTCGTCCTGCTGCGCCGTTACATGGTGCGCGGCCTCAGCCTCGGGGTGGTGAAGGGCTGATGGCGCGGCTGTCCATAGAGGGGCTCTGCAAGGGCTGGGATTTTCCGGTGATCGACGACCTGTCGATCGAGGTGGAGGAGGGCGAGTTCTTCGTCATCGTCGGCCCGTCGGGCATCGGCAAGACCTCGCTGCTGCGGCTGGTGGCGGGTCTGGAGACGCCGGACCGCGGGACCATCCGGGTGGGGGAGCGGGACGTGACCCGCCTGCCGCCCTACCGCCGCCGCGTGGCCATGACGTTCGAGAGCTACGCCCTCTATCCGCACATGACCGTCGCGCAGAACATCGCTTCGCCGCTGAAGGCCCGCGGCGCTCCGCGCGATCAGATCGACCGGCGCGTGGCGGAGGTCGCCCGGCTGCTGCGCATCGACCATCTGCTGGCGCGAAAGCCGGGCGAGGTTTCGGGCGGGCAGAAGCAGCGCACGGCCCTGGGCCGCACGCTGGTGGCGGATCCGGAGGTGTTCCTGCTGGACGAGCCGATCAGTCACCTCGACGCCAAGATTCGGCACGAGCTGCGCGCGCAGTTCCATACGCTGGAGGATCTGCGCCGCGTGGCGACCGTCTACGTGACCCATGACTACGCCGAGGCGCTGGCGCTGGGCGACCGGATCGGCGTGATGGGCAACGGCGGCCGCCTGGTGCAGGTCGCCGGCCCGCGGGAGCTGTTCGAGAACCCCGCCACCCTCTTCGTGGCCGAGCATCTGGGTCAGCCCACCATCAACGTCGTTCCGGCGGAGCTGGAGGAGCAAGACGGGCGTCTCGTGGCGCGGGCCGAACAGGGCTGGTGGTCGCTGCCCGTGCCCGAGGCCCGGCGCGCGGCGCTGCAGCCGCTGAAGGGCCGCAAGGTGACCCTGGGCCTGCGGCCCCAGCACCTGCGCCCGCAGGACGAGCTGTCGCACGGCGTGCCCGTCGCCGGGGCGGTGGACATCTTCGAGGCGCTCGGCTCCACCGGCGTCATGATCGCCGAGGTGGAGGGCGTGAAGCTGACCGCCCTGACCCGGCCCGAACGCCATTACGAGCAGGGAGAGCCGGTGACCCTGGGCCTCGACGCCGAGGCCGTCCATTGGTTCGACCCGGTGGACGGGCGCAACCTGACGGCGGCCGACCATGGCTGACGTCACGCTGAGCCACGTCAACAAGATCTACGGAGCCGGCGCCTCGGCCGTGCTTGCCGTGCAGGACCTGAACCTGGAGATCCGCGACGGGGAGTTCGTGGCGCTGCTCGGCCCCTCCGGCTGCGGCAAGACGTCGACCCTGCGCATGATCGTGGGGCTGGAGGGCATCTCCTCGGGCGACGTGCGCTTCGACGGGCGGCGGGTCAACGACCTGGACCCGCAGCAGCGCAACGTCGCCATGGCGTTCGAAACCTACGCTCTCTACCCCAACTTCACGGTGCTGGAGAACCTGGCCTTTCCGCTGGAGGTGCAGGGCGTGCCGGAGGCGGAGCGCAGGGCCCGCGCCCGCAAGGTGGCGGAGATGCTGCGCATCGAGCCCATCCTCGACCAGAAGCCGCCGGGCCTGTCGGGCGGCCAGCAGCAGCGCGTCAGCCTCGGCCGCGCGCTGATCCGCGAGCCGGCGGTCTTCATCCTCGACGAGGTCATGAGCCATCTGGACGCGCATCTGAAGTTCCAGATGCTGTTCGACCTCAAGCGTCTGCATCGCGAGCTGGGCCGCACCATGGTCTACGTCACCCACGATCAGGTGGAGGCGCTGGCCCTGGCCGACCGCGTGGCGGTGATGTCCAACGCCAAGCTGCAGCAGGTCGGGGCGCGCAACACCCTCTACGACACGCCCGCCAACGTCTTCGTCGCCGATTTCATCGGGGAGCCGCCGACCAACTTCTTCGCCGCGCAGCGCCGCGACGAGGGCGAGGCGACGGTGCTGCGCGCCAAGCATGCCGATCTGACCTTCCCCCTCACGCCGGCGCGCGCCGATGCCGTGCGCCGCCACGGCGGGGACGATTTCATCGTCGGCCTGCGGCCCCAGAACATGCGCCTCGTGGAGAACGGAGAGGCGCGCGGAGAAGGGCGCGCGCGCGGCGAGGTGGCGATCAACGAATATCTCGGCGAGCGGTCCATCCTGACCGTGACCGCCGGCCCGGAAAAGTATCAGGCGCTCGCCCCCCCGCATGCCCGCGCGGGCCGGGGGGAGGGCGTGGAGTTCGCGTTCGACGCGGCCGACGTCATGGCCTTCGACGCGGAGACGGAGGCGCTGGTGACCTGAACGGCCCCCGGCGCGGACGAGAGGACGACGACCACGGCAACGGCCCGGCGAAGACCGGGCGCAGACGATCAGGGAGGATCGATCATGGGAGTCTTCAGCGCCTGGACGCGACGCAAGTTCATGCGGAACGTCGCCATGGGGGCCGCGGCCTCGACCGCAGGGCCCAAGCTGGCCTGGGGCCAGCCCGCGCCGAACTTCGGCGGCAAGGAACTGACCTACTTTCAGGACAGCAACTGGCTGCACGCGCCGCTGTGGCTGTCGGACCATCTGATGAAAGAGGCCGGCGTCGGCATCAAGGGCCGCGAGAACTACGACGGCGGCGACGCGGTGGCCAAGATCCTGCCGCAGCTGCTGAGCCGGCGCCCGCGCTTCGACTTCGTGCAATACCCGTCGCTGTTCTTCGGCGCCTTCGCCGAGACCGGGCAGCTGGAGCCGCTGGACGAGTACTTCGCGCAATATGCCGGCAGCCAGGACTACCTCGACTGGGTGATGCCCGCCTATCGCGAGTTCTATACCAAGTGGGCCGGCAAGACCTACGGCGTGATGCTCGACGGCGACATCCACATCCTGCACTACCGCAAAAGCTACTTCGAGAACGCCGAGCTGCAGCGCAAGTTCAGCTCCCGCTTCCAGCAGGACCTGGAGGTGCCCAACACCTGGGACGACTTCCTCAAGGTCACGCAGTTCATGACCGAGGAGCTTTCCAGCCAGGGCATCTACGGCACGTCCATGGTGGTCAACCCGCCGAACTTCGGCTGGGGCTTCTGGATGGACATCGCCGCCTCGGCGGGCGTCAACTACTTCGACGAGAACATGAATCCCGTCATCAACCAGGGCAAGGCGGCCGAGGCCCTGGACATGTACAAGGAGATCATCGCCTTCGGCCCGCCGGGCGCCGAGGCGATGGACATCGGCACCACCATCCAGCGCTGGCAGTCGGGCTCGGACGTCATGTCGGTCTGGTGGATCGATCTGGCCGAGTTCACCGTGCAGCAGCAGGGGCCGGAACGGGCCGAGGATCAGGGCGCGGCCATCGTGCCGGGCTGGGTGCATGACGACGGCTCGATCCAGCACCGCGCCATCTCGCTGTGGTGCCGGACCGCCTCGATCCCCAAGAACCTGCCGCAGGACGTGAAGGACGCGGCGTTCTACTTCATCTACCGCATGTCGCATCCGGACTATTCGGACCGGATCGTCGCCGATCCCTATTGCGGCTCCGATCCGTTCGGCGCCTCGCACTACACCGATGCGGCGGCGCAGTACTACATCGAGCCGAACCCGCAGCGCGGCACCAACGACATCTATCCGACCAACGACGGCATCTTCTCCACCTTCGGGCGGGCTCGGAACCATCTCGACGCGGGCCTCGCCAACGTCGAGGTCGGCTATCCGCAGTTCTTCTGGGAAGGCGCGCCGGAATACGCGGATGCGCTGGGCCGCAACATCTCCAAGGCGATCTCGGGCGAGCTGACCTCGCAGCAGGCGCTGGACGAGGCGGCCGAGGAGTGGGTGAAGATCGCGCAGAAGCTGGGCATCGACAAGCAGAAGGCCCAGTACAAGAACTTCCTCGATGGCGCCCGCGCCCTCGGATACAAGATCTGACGCTCTGCGGGGGCGGCCAGCGGGCCGCCCCCGCCCCTTTCGACAACGTTGGCGCCCTGCAATGTTTCTCAGGCTTCGCTACGCTTACGCGGTGTTCACGGACGACGCCGCCTCGCCCGCGCTCGCCCGGTTCCGCGCGGAAACCGGCGCCGCGCGTCGTCAACGCAACGTCGTCATAGCGCGCGCCTCTCGAACGCTGGGCCTCGGCCGCGTCGTCGGTGGGGTTCTCGACGATGCCTCATTCGCCGCCGAAGACGTCGTCGCCAGCGCATCGGCGCCGTTCCTGCGCCTGAACCGGTGGCTCGAACGCTGGTTCAGGGGCGCGTCGCGGGCGCTCAACGATTTCGTCGCGCTGTTGGTCTTCGTCGCCGGCATCTGGCTGCTCCTCACCGTGCTGGGATGGCTGCTTTGAGCGATGCTCCCCTCGATCACGCGCCGCCGACCTTGCGCGAGAAGGTCACGCTGGGCATGCAGGTGGTCATTTCGCTCGCCACCATCGGGTTCGCCGTCTACCTGCTGGCCTTCGCTACGGTCGGCGGAGAGATCGCGACCATGGCCGCCGGATGGATCGGCCTCGTCGTCGGCTTTTGGCTGCGTTGAGGCGGACATGCTCAAGGGCGTCTCTCCCCTTCTCTCCCCCGGCGCGCTGCATCTGCTGGCACGCATGGGCCATGGCGACGACCTGGCGCTGGTCGACCGGAACTTTCCGGCCGAGAGCGTGGCGGCGGCGACCGTTTCGGGGCGGCTCGAACGCATGGACGGCGTCGATTGCACGGCGGCGGCCGAGGCGATCTTCTCGCTGCTGCCCATCGACACGTTCGTGGACGATCCCCTGCGGCGCATGCAGGTGGTGGGAGAGCCGGACGCCGTGCTCGACGTGCATGCGGAGCTTCGCGAGGCGGCGCGCCGGGCCGAGGGCCGCGACGTGCCCCTGATCGGGATCGAGCGCTTCGCCTTCTACGAGGCCGCCCGCGCCGCCTTCGGCGTGATCCAGACCAACGAGGCGCGTCCCTACGGCTGCTTTCTGATCCGCAAGGGCGTGATCTTCGACTGACCTGAACGCGGAAGGCCCCCCATGTCCTACGTCATCGGCGTCGACGGCGGCACGGAATCGCTCCGCGCCATGGTCTTCGACCTCTCGGGCCGGCCGCAGGGATCGGCGGCGGTTCCTTACGCAACGGAGTTTCCGCGACCTGGGCGGGCGGAGCAGGATCCCGCCGACTGGTGGGCGGCCCTGGGCCGGGCCGTGCAGGGCGCCGTGGCGGAGGCCGGCGTCGCGCCCGGCGACGTGCTGGCGCTGTGTCACGACACCACCTGCTGTTCGGTCGTTGCGCTGGACGCGGACGGCCGGGCCCTGCGGCCCGCGCTGATCTGGATGGACGTGCGCGCGGCCGAGGAGGCGGCGGAGATCGCGGCGACCGGCGACCCGGCGCTGGCGGTGAACGGCGCCGGCGCGGGGCCCGTCTCGGCCGAGTGGATGATCCCCAAGGCTCTGTGGCTCAAGCGCAACGAGCCCGACGTCTTCGCCCGCGCCGTCAGGATCGGCGAGTATCAGGACTACCTGACATACCACCTCACCGGGCGCTGGGCGGGCTCGCTGAACAACGCCGCCGTGCGCTGGCACCATGGGCCGGAGGGGCCGCCGCGCGGGCTGCTCGCCGCGCTCGACCTGGACGATCTTCTCGAAAAGTGGCCGCAGGAGATCCTGGCCCCCGGCGCCCCTCTGGGCGGGCTGACCGGCGCGGCGTCCGCGCATCTGGGCCTGCCGGCGGGGCTGCCGGTGATCCAGGGCGGCGCCGACGCCTTCATCGGCATGATCGGCCTCGGCGTCTCCGAACCGGGAGAGCTGGCGCTCATCACCGGCTCTTCCCACCTCGTGCTCGGCATCGCCGAGGCGAAGACGCACCGGCCCGGCATGTGGGGCGCCTATGCCGACGCGGTCTATCCGGGCAAATACGTGGTGGAGGGGGGGCAGACCTCCACCGGTTCCGTCCTTGCATGGTTCAAGCGCCACTTCGCGGCCGACACGCCCTGGGACGATCTGAACGCCGCCGCCGCGGCGATCCCGCCGGGGGCGGAGGGGTTGCTGAGCCTCGACCACTTTCAGGGCAACCGCACGCCCTTCACCGACCCGCATTCCCGCGGGGCGCTGGTCGGCCTCAGCCTCGCGCACACGCCGGGCCATGTGTTCCGCGCCCTGGTGGAGGGCGTGTGCCTCGGCACGCGCCTCACCGTGGACCAGTTCGGCGATGCCTTCCGCCCCAGCCGCATCGTAGTGGCCGGCGGGGCGACCAACTCGCCGCTCTGGCTCTCCATCCACGCCTCGACCCTCGGCGCGCCCATCGAGCGGACCGAGGCGCCCGAAGCCCCCTTGCTGGGCTGCGCGATCCTCGCCGCCCACGGCGCCGGGCGCTTCGCCAGCATCGAGGAAGGGTGCCGCGCCATGGTCCGAACGCAAGAAACCGTGGCCCCGGACCTCGCCGCGCAGCAGGACTACGCTAAGATGCTTCCGCGCTACGAAGCTCTCTACCACGGGTTGAAGGCCTTGCGCGCATGATCTCGAACTCCCCCCTCGCCGCGCTCTATCGCGACATGCGCCGCATCCGCACGTTCGAGGAACGCGTGGGCGAGATGTTCGTGCGGGAGGAGACGGCGGGGTCGATGCTGCACCTTTCCATCGGCGAAGAGGCCATCGCCGGCGTCGTGCGCGCCATGGGGCCCGACGACAGCTTCACCACCCACCATCGGGGACACGGGATGTTCCTGGCGCGGGGCGCCGACCCGGCGCGCATGCTGGCGGAGATCGGCGGGCGCAGCGCCGGCTATTGCGGCGGCAAAGGCGGCTCCATGCACATCGCCGACATGGGGCTGGGCCATCTGGGCGCCAACGCCATCGTCGGCGGCGGCATTCCCCATGTCGTCGGCGCCGCATTGGCCTACCGCAACCGGCGGGAGCCGCGGGTCTCGCTCGCCGTCTTCGGCGACGGCGCCATGCAGCAGGGGGTGCTTTACGAAAGCATGAACATGGCCGCGCTCTGGCGGCTGCCCTGCCTCTTCGTGTGCATCAACAACCAGTACGGCATGGGCACGCGCGTCGACCGCGCCTCGGCCAGCACCGATTTCTCGGCCCGCGCCAAGGCCTTCGGGCTGGAGGCGGAGCGGGCCGACGGCACGGATGCCGAAGCCGTGCATGCCGCCGCCGACCGTTTGCTGTCCGCCGCCCGCGTCGGCCGGCCGGGCTATCTGGAGATCCACTGCTACCGCTTTCACGGCCACGCCCGCATGGACCGCTCCCCCTACCGCGACGCGGAGGAGGAGGAGGAGGGCCGCAAGCGCGACCCCGTCGCCCGCGCGCGGGAGGCGCTGACCGCGCGGGGCGAGGCCGACGCCGCGACGCTCGACGCCGTCGATGCGGCGGCGGAGGCGGAGATGGACGCGGCGCTGGAGGCCGCCATCGCCGAGGCGCCGCCCAGCGACGCGATGCTCTTCACCGACGTCTATGGCCCCAGCGAGCCGCCGCCCGAACCGGTCGCCCGGCGTCTGGACCGCATCCTGAACGAGGCCCGCGCGTGACCGTCGAGGAGGTGCCCTATCGGGAGGCCGTGCGCCGCGCCCTGCGCGACGCCATGGAGGCCGATGACGCGGTGGTTCTGATCGGCGAAGAGGTCGGGCGCTACGGCGGCGCCTACGGCGCCTCCAAGGGTCTGATCGACGAATTCGGGGAGCATCGCGTGCTCGACGCCCCGATCTCCGAGGCGGGGATCGCCGGCGTCGCGGTCGGCGCCGCCATGGCCGGCCTGCGTCCGGTGGCGGAGCTGATGTATGTCGACTTCGCCGGGCTCGCCATGGATCAGATCGGCAACCAGGCGGCCAAGATCCGCTACATGTTCGGCGGCCAGATCGGCGTGCCCATGGTCCTGCGCACCCAGGGCGGCACGGGTCGGTCGGCGGCGGCGCAGCATTCGCAGTCGCTGGAGGCGTGGTTCGCCCATATCCCCGGTCTGCGCGTCGCCATGCCGGGCAGCGTCGCCGACGCCTACCATTTGCTGCGCGACGCCCTGCGCCGCCCCGACCCGGTGGTGGTGATCGAGCACAAGGGCCTTTACGCCGGAAAGGGGCCGCTCGACCCTGCCGCGCCGCCGGCGCCCTGGGGGCGGGCGGCGGTGCTGCGGCAGGGCGCCGACCTCTGTCTCGTCGCGTGGTCGGGCATGGTGCGCCATGCGCTGACGGCCGCGGATGCGCTGGCCCGTCAGGGCGTGGAGGCGACGGTGGTGGATCTGCGCACGCTCAACCCGCTGGACCTGTCCGCGGCGGTGGAGGCCACGGCGCGGGCCGGCCGGGCCATGGTCGTGTCCGAGGCGCCGCTGACGGGCGGCTTCGCCTCCGAAGTCGCCGCGCGCCTGACCGAGGAAGCCTTCGACCACCTCGAAGAGCCCGTGCTGCGCCTGTGCGCCGAGGACGTGCCGGTGCCCGTCGCCCCGGCGCTGGAACGCGCCACGATCCCCGACGCCGCGTCCATCGAGGCGGCCGCCCTTCGCCTGTTGAGGCGCCGATGATCCGCATCGAGCTGAAAATGCCCCGTCTCGGCGAGACGATGGAAGAGGGGCGCATCGCCGCCTGGATGGTCGGCCCGGGCGAGACCTTCGCCCGAGGCGACGTGCTGCTGGAGGTGGAGACCGACAAGACCCTCGTCGACGCGCCGGCGCTGGCCGAGGGAAAGATGCTCAAGCAGCTGGCGGCCGAGGGCGACGACGTGCCCGTGGGCGCCGCCATCGCCATCATCGAGGTGCCCCAGGAGGCCGTCGACGCCTTCGCCGTGCGTCCGGCCGAAGGGGCGGGCCCCGGCGCGAAGGCGGCGCCTGCGACGGCCGATGGCGCGGATGAGGCGCTCGGCAAGGACGCTGCGCCGAAGGGCGCAGCGGTCGGCGACGCCGCCCCCGCGTCGCCTCCGCCATCTGCGGACACGCACGAGGGCGCCACGCCGCCGCCCGGCGACGCCCCTCCCGCGCCGCGGACCGGCGACGCGCCTCCCACGCCGCCGACCGTCGGCGATGCGCCCGACCCAGCCCTCGCCGCGTTGCGCGCCACCTTCCCGGGCCTCAAGGCCAGCCCGGCCGCCCGCGCGGCGGCGCAGGAGCTGGGCGTGCCCATGGCCGGCCTGCGCGGCACCGGGCGGGGCGGGCGCGTGACGGCGCTCGACGTTCATGCCGCGGCGGCGCGGGCCGGCGCCGCGCCGGGTCCTGCGGCGTCGGGCGGGTCCTCGGCCCTGCATGCGGTTCTGATCCACGGGCTGTTCTCGGACCCCGACGAGATGGCGCCGCTCGCCAAGGCCCTGCGCGAATGCGGCGCCCTGTCGGCGGAGGCGCTGCCGCTGCCGGCCCATGGCGGGGCGCCGGCGCTCGACGATCCCTCGCCGGCGGCGGCGGGCGCGGCGTTGGCGGCGCAGCTGCAGGACCGTCGCGACATCGCGCTGGTCGGCCATTCCTTCGGCGCGGCCGCCGCGGTGCATGCGGCCGAGGCGCTGGGCGCGCGGGTGGCTCGACTGACGCTGCTCTGTCCGCTCGGCCTGGGCGCGGAGATCGCCGAGCCGTTGCTGCGGTCCCTGCTGGAGGCGCGCACGCCCGAGGCCGCGGCTCGCGGCGCGCAGGCGCTGGCGGGCGAGGGCGCGCAGCCGCTCTCTCCCGCCGCCGCGGCGACGCTGGCGGCGCGGCTGAACGGCGCGCGCATGGCGCTGTCGGCGATGCTGCGCGCCTCCGTCGACGGGGGCGTTCAGCAGGTCTGGATCGGGGAGCGTCTGGCCCGCCTCAGCGCGCCGGCGACGCTGGTCTTCGGCCGCGACGATCCGGTGTTCCCGGTCTCCCAGGCCCTCGCCGCCCCGCCCAACGCCGCCGTGCGCCTGCTGCCGGCCGTCGGGCACATGCCGCACCTGCGCAGCCCCCATGCCACCGCCCGTTTGGCGCTGGGGCTGGAGCCGTGATCGCGGTCTTCGGCTCCACCAACATGGACCTCGTCGCCACGGTCGCCGCGCTGCCCGCGCCGGGCGAGACCGTGCCGGGGCGGGACCACTTCGCCGCGCCCGGCGGCAAGGGCGCGAACCAGGCCCTGGCCGCTGCGCGCGCCGGCGCATCGGTGCGCTTCGTCTCGGCCGTGGGGCGCGACGCCCATGCGGCGCCTGCGCTGGCTCTGCTACGCGCGGCAGGCGCCGACCTGACCGCGACGCACGCGGTGGACGGGCCCACGGGCGTCGCCCTGATCCTTGTGGACGCGGCGGGCGAGAACGTCATCGCCGTGGTGCCGGGCGCCAACGCCTCGTTGGGCGTGGCGCGCGCGGCGGACCTGGCGCTCGGCCCCGGCGACACGCTGCTGGCGCAGTTCGAGGCGCCGGGGCCGGGCGTCGCGGCGGCGTTGCGGGCCGCGCGGGACGCCGGCGCGCGGTCGATCCTGAATCCCGCGCCCTATCTGCCGGACGCGCGAGCGCTGCTGAGCGAGGCGGACCTCGTGATCGTCAACGAGGGCGAAGGCGCCGCCGCGCTCGGCGCCCCCTTGCCGAAGGAGCCGGAGGCGGCCGTCGAGATGCTCGCCGAGGCGCTGGGAACCGACGTCGCGCTGACGCTGGGCCCGCGCGGTGCGGCGATGCGGCGGCAGGGCGAGACCTTCCGCGCCGCCTCCCCGCGCATCGAGGCCGTTGACGCAACGGGCGCCGGCGATGCGTTCTGCGGCCACCTGGCCGCGGCCTTCGACCGGGGGGAACCGCCGCAGCGCGCGCTCGACATCGCCTGCGCCGCCGGGGCGGCGGCGTGCCTGGGGCAGGGGGCTCAGCCGGCGGCGCCGACCCTCTCGCAGGCGCTTGCCTTGCTGCCCTAGCGGCGTGCGCTCGACGCCGGGCCGGAACGCCGCGGCGCGTCGATCACCAGAACTGCCACCAGGGCTTGTCCGCGTCCTCGGCCTCTTGGGCCTCGGCCGCCGCGGTCTGCGCTGCGGCCGCGGATTCAGCCGCCGCGGCTTCGGAGGCGGCGAACACCTCTTCGGACCCGGCGGTCGCGATCTCCAGCGCTTCGGAGAGGGTGACCTTCGCCCCGTCCAGATCGCCGCCGCCGCATTGGGCGAAGCCGTCGTCGAGCATCTTCTGCGCCGTCTCCGCCGCCGCCTCGGTCGTGCGGGGCAGCTGCAGGCGGATGCGGGCGCGCAGCATCAGCGCGTCGACGTCGTCGCACCTGTCGATCAGCGCCTGAAAGGTGCCTTCGGTGTCGGTGCTGGCGGCGTTGCCGGCCTGCTGCTCCTGCGCCGGGGCGGGCCCGGCCAGGGCGGCGGCCAGGACAGGGGCCAGGGCGAAAACGGCGATGCGCATCTGCGCCTCCTTGAGGTTCGCGGAACGGATCAACGGTCGGGCCGCTCGATCCCGATCAGGGCGCGGCGCAGGCGCGAAGACATCGCGTCCATGGCCATGACCGTCAGCAGAACCAGCAGCGCCATGTAGGCGACGTTCTCGAAATCGTTGCCGGTCTGCAGGGCGCCCAGAAACTGCAGGCCGATGCCGCCGGCGCCCATGGCGCCGATGATGACCGCGCTGCGGGTGTTGGATTCGAGGTAGTAGAGCGACTGCGAGATGAAGACCGGCATGATCTGCGGCAGGATGCCGAAGCGATGCTGCTGCACCCTGCTGGCCCCGGTGGACTGGATGCCCTCGCGCTGCTTGTCGTCGGCGTTCTCCACCGCCTCGGACATCAGCTTGCCCAGCGTGCCGGTGTCGGTGAAGGCGATGGCGAAGATGCCGGTGAACAGGCCCGGTCCGAAGGCGCGCAGGAAGATCAGCGACCAGATCAGCGTGTCGATCCCGCGCAGCAGATCGAAGCTGCGCCGCAGCAGGAACCGCACGCCGCTGAACGGCTGCACGTTGCGCGCCGCCAGAAAGGCCAGCGGCAGACCCACGCCAGAGGCGATCATGGTGCCCAGCAGCGCCATGAAGATTGTCTCCAGCATGGCGTAGAGCACCGCGCCGTGGCCCCATTGCTGGTTGTCGCGGAACTCCTGCCAGACGAGCGCCGTGTTGGACATCTCGGGGACGACCCGCTCGCCCCACAGCATGAGGCCGAGCGCGCCCAGCGGACCGGTGCCCACCAGCGGGCTGTCGAAGTCGAACCAGAAATAGGCCCAGCCGAACTCGTAGCGGTGCGCCTCCACCTTCAGGGTGCCGACCTGCAGACGCTCGTAGAGGGAGGGACGGATCTCAACCTTGTTGGCGGTCTGGCGCATCCATTCGGGCAGCTCGTCGAGGCGCCCCTCGTAGCCGACCACATAGGGTTTGCTGTTTGCGTCGAGGCGGAACTCGAACCGTTCGTCCTGGCCCGGCCAATCCATGGTGACGAAATCGTCGTAGAGGGTGACGACGCCGCCGTTGCCGAACTCGATCCGCCGTCCGCCGTCGTTCTGTTCGGAGAACCATTCGGGCTTGGGGTCGTAGACCGTGCGGTGCCCGCCCTCGAACGCCACGCGCACGTCC
>JBCBYE010000117.1:0-9114 GCA_039816075.1 Pseudomonadota bacterium
ATCGACGAACTGGCGGGCGAAGCGGCCTCCATGAAGCTGGCCGAGAGCTTCGATGGCGCGGATGAGAAGTCGCTGGCGGTGATGAAGGAGACGTCCAGCAAGAGCTACGAAATGATCGAGGTTTCCGCCGAAGAGCGGGCCAAGATGGACGCCGCGGTGGCCGAAGGGATGAAGGCGATCTTCGCCGACTACGCCTCCCGCGGGATCGACGACGCCGAAGCGATCTACAACGCGATCAATCAGTGAGCCCCCCTCGCGCCGGGGCCCTGCGGCCCCGGCGGTTTCGCTGGAGATGATCGATGTCCGACCCTTCGACCGACCGCGCGCCGGGGCTGATCCCTCTGCTCGACGTCGCGCTGACCTGGATCTCGCTGATCCTCGGCGGCGCCACCCTGATCTTCATGACCGGCTTTTCCGTCTTCAACGTCCTGATCATGCGCAAGGCGCTGAACGACCCGATCGTGGGGGCCGAGGACCTGCTGATCCTGTCTCTGGTGGTGATCGTGGCGCTGTCGATCCCGCTGGGCGCCCGTACCGGAGCGCATATCGAGATCGAGGTGCTTGAATCGAGCATGTCGGCCCGCTTCGCCAAATGGTCGATGGTCGTGATGAAGCTCGCCGGCGCCGCGCTGCTGGCGGTCATGGCCTGGCGGCTGGAACATGCGGGCGGAACCGCGGCCAAGTTCGGCGAGACCACGCAGCAGCTGCTGATCTCCTTCGGGCCGTTCTACTATCTGCTCGCGATCTCCGCCGGGCTGTACGCGCTGGTTCTGGCCCTGGACGTCTGGCAGCTGCTTCGCCACGACAAGATCGTGACGCTCAAGGTCGGGGGGGACGGGCTGTGATCAGCATGACCCTCCTCGGCATCCTGGGTCTTCTGGCGCTGTTCCTGCTGCTGGCGCTGCGCATGCCGGTGGCGCTGTCGATGCTGGGCGTAGGGCTGATCGGCACGGTGATCGCCAACGCCAACAAATTCATCGGCGTCGGCATGGACCCCTCTCAGGCGTGGGAGCGGGGGTGGAGGATCGCCTATTCCAACCTCGCCGGGGAGACGTTCGAGGCGGCGTCGAACTTCAATCTGCTGGTGATCCCGATGTTCGTGCTGATGGGCACGCTGGCGGGCGTCTCGGGCATGTCGAACGATCTCTTCGCCGCGGCCTATCGCTGGATGGGGCATCTGCGCGGCGGGCTCGCCTCCGCCACCATCGCCGCCTGCGCGGGGTTCGCGGCGCTCTCAGGCTCCTCGCTCGCCTCCGCCGTCACCATGGGGCGCGTCGCGCTGCCGGAAATGAAGCGTTATCGTTACGCGGACAGCCTCGCCACCGGCTCGGTCGCGGCGGGCGGCACGCTGGGCTTTTTGATCCCGCCCTCCGGCGGCATGATCATCTACGCCGTGCTGACGGAGCAATCCATCGGCCGCCTCTTCATGGCGGGGATCTTCCCGGGCATCATACTCACCCTGCTTTTCATCGGCGCCATCTACCTCGTGGTTCTGCGCAAGCCCGATACGGGTCCGCGCGGCGAACGGTCGGCCTGGCCGGAGCGCAAGGCGTCGCTGATCCAGGCCGCGCCGATCCTGGGCGTGGTCGTGGTGACCATCGGCGGCATGTACACCGGCTTCTTCACGCCGGTCGAAGCCTCGTCCGTCGGCGCGTTCTTCACCTTCGTCGTGGCCGCCTTCCGTCGGTCCCTGTCGCTCGGCGCGCTGCGCACGGTGATCCTGCAGACCATGAACGCGACCGCGACGGTCTTCATGATCATCATCGGCGCCTTCGTCTTCATCCCCTTCATGTCGCTGACGGAGGTGCCGGCGCAGCTGGTCACGCTGCTTACTTCCCTGCCCATCGGCGACTACGGCGTGCTGCTGATCATCATCGCCGTCTACGTCTTCCTCGGCATGTTCCTGGAGGCGATGGCGATGCTGGTTCTGACCATCCCCGTCGTGATCCCCATCGCCATCGGACTCGAATGGGACCTGATCTGGTTCGGCATCATTGTGGTGATCGTGCTGGAGATGGGGATGATCTCGCCCCCCGTGGGCATCAACGTCTTCATCGTCAAATCCATCGCGCCGGACGTGCCGATGGGCACGATCTTCCGCGGGATCTGGCCGTTCTGGTTCGCCATGGCGCTGATGATCGGGCTGCTGATCCTGTTCCCGCAGATCGCGCTGTTCCTTCCGCAAACCCTGGTCGGCGGATAGCCGAGGAGGTCTCGTCCATGGACGCCAAGACGGACATCAAGACGCTGCAGCACTTCATCGGCGGGGCCTGGACCGATGCCTCCGGCGGGGAGACGTTCGAGGTGCTCAATCCCCTCGACGACAGCCTCTATGCCGTCGCCGCCAAGGGAACCGGCGAAGACATGCGTCGCGCCGCCGCCGCCGCCAAGGCCGCCTTCCCGGCCTACAGGGAGACGACGCCGACGGAACGGGAACGCTGGCTGCTGCGCATCGCGGAGATCATGGAGGCGCGACAGGACGCGTTGATCGACTGCCTGATCGACGAGATCGGCTCGCCCGTCCAGAAGGCCATGTTCGAGTTCAACAAGGGCCTGACCATGGTCCGCGCCGCCGCCGGAATGTGCCGCAACGTGCGCGGCGAGACGATCCCTTCGGACCGGCCCGGCACGTTCTCCATGTCCATCCGGGAGCCTCTGGGCGTCGTGGCCGTCATCACGCCGTTCAACGTGCCCCTGATCAAGACCACGCGCCTCGTCGCCAACGCCCTCGCCGTCGGCAACACGGTGGCGCATCTGCCGTCGGAGATGGCGCCGCATCTGACCGTGCTCTTCGCTCAGATCGTGGCGGAGGCCGGCGTGCCGGCCGGCGCCTACAACGTCGTCACGGGCCTCGGCGCGGACATCGGCGACGATCTGACGGGCCATGAGGACGTCGACTTCGTGACCTTCACGGGCTCCACCGTCGTCGGCCAGCACATCAACGAGATCTGCGCCCGCAACAAGACCCCCGCGACGCTGGAGCTGGGCGGCAAAAGCCCCACGGTGGTGCTGGCGGATGCCGACCTCGACAAGGTCATGCCGCTGGCCGCTCGGTCGATCTTCATGTTCGGAGGGCAGGCCTGCATCGGCTCGAGCCGCTTCTACGTCGAACGTCCGCTCTACGAGGCGTTCGTCGAGCGCTTCGCCATGATCGCCGGCAAGGTGGGCATGGGCGATCTGCGCGATCCGAACACCGTGATCGCGCCGATCATCTCGGACCGGCAGCGCCGGCGCGTGAAGGACCATATCGCCGACGCCGTCGCCAAGGGCGCGACCGTCGCGGCCGGCGGCGGCTGGGAGGGCAACCGCTGCCAGCCCACCCTGTTGATCGGCGTGACCGAGGCGATGACGGTCTGCCGAACCGAAACCTTCGGGCCCGTCACGTCGATCTACCCGATCGACAGCTACGAAGAGGGGCTCGCGAAGGCCAACGACACCGAATTCGGCCTCTCCGCCGCGATCTTCACGAAGGATATCGACAAGGCGTTCCACTTCGCCCGCAACATCCGCTCCGGCATGTGCCACATCAACGGCCCGACCATCCATGACGAGGCCCACGTGCCCTTCGGCGGCAACGGCGAAAGCGGCGTAGGGCGGGAAGGCACGGACGCGGATCTGGAGGCGATGACCGAGCTCAAATGGGTCACGGTGCAGCTATGACCTTCACGCTCTACCATCACGGCTCCTCCGTCTGCGCTGCCAAGGTGCGCTTCGCCATGGCGGAGAAGAACCTCGCCTGGGACGGCGTCTACATCGACATCCTCAAGGGCGAGCAGTTCACGCCCGAATACCTCAGGCTCAACGCCAAGGGCGTGGTGCCCACGCTGGTGCATGACGACCTGGTGATCCCGGACAGCACGGTGATCATCGAGTATCTCGACCAGATCGCGCCGGACAGCAGCGTGCACCCGACCGATCCCTGGGCCCGCGCGCAGGCCCGCTACTGGACCAAGGCGGTGGACGAGGATCTGCACCCCGCCTGCGGGGCCGTGACCTTCGTCTGCTCCCACCGGCACACGGTGCTCCGCGACCTTGGCGAGGAGGGGCTGAAGACGTTCCTGGCGTCGACGCCCAAGATCTCGGTCACGTCGAACTGGAAGGACCAGAAGGACGCGTTCACCCGCTACGGCTTCGACGCGCCCGGCGCGGCGGACAAGGTGAAGCTCTATGACGACTACCTCCACAAGATGGAGGCGGCGCTGCAGCATGGCGACTGGCTGGTGGGCGATGCGTTCTCCGTCGCCGACATCGCGCTGACGCCCTACGTCAACCGGCTCGCCATGATGTCCATGCGCGGCCTGTGGGAGGGCGGGCGCATGCCGCGGGTCGAGGCCTGGTTCGCCCGGATCGAAGCGCGCCCGGCCTTCCGGCAGTGCCTGATCGACTGGGTCCCGGAGGACCTGACCACGGATCTGCGCGAGAACGGAGCCGCGAGCTGGCCCGAAGTCGCCGCGATCCTCGACATTGCCATCTGATCGAAGGGAGCGGGACATGGGCCGACTGGACGGAAAAGCGGCGGTGATCACGGGGGCCGCGCAGGGCATCGGCGCGCTGATGGCCAAGGCCCTGGCGAACGAAGGCGCCAAGGTGCTGGTGACGGACGTTCTGGACACGTCGGACGCGGTGGCCGCCATCACCGAAGCCGGCGGCGCGGCGCAGGGTCTGAGGGTCGACATCACGAACAACGAGGACCTCGCGTCGATGGTCGAGGCGGCGAAGTCCGCCTTCGGCGGGCTCGACATCATGGTCAACAACGCCTCGATCTTCTCGTCCATCAAGCCCAAGCCGTTTTTCGAGATCGACGATGACGAGTTCGACCTGATCATGCGCGTCAACGCCCGCGGCCTGCACCAGGTGATGCGGGCGATCACGCCGACCATGATCCAGGCCGGCGGCGGCAAGGTGGTGAACATCGCCTCGGGCACGTTCTATTACGGCCCCCCGGGCCTCTCGCACTACACTGCTTCGAAGGCCGCGGTGATCGCGCTGACCCGGTGCCACGGGCGGGAGCTCGGCGACAAGAACATCCAGGTGAACGCCATCGCCCCGGGCCTGACCGAAAGCGAGGGCGTGCGCGCCAACGACGGCTTCGACATGGCCCGCGCGCCCACCATCGCCACGCGGTCGATCAAGCGGGAGATGCTGCCCGAGGATCTGTTGGGCTCGCTGCTCTACCTCGCCTCGTCGGACAGCAACTTCGTCACGGGCCAGACCCTGAACGTCGATGGCGGCAAGATAAACATCTGACTCGGGCGGAGCGGTCAGGCGAATCCGATCGAAACCGCCGGGCTGGCGGTCCGGCAGGACGACGACATCACCGAGGACGGACCGCGCAAGATCCGCGCGCGCCCGTCGGCGCCAGGGAGGGCTTTGGAATGGCGAAACTGGGCGAGGACATCATCGGCGCCAGCGGGCTGCCGCCCTTCTTCCGCGTCGCGAACGCCGACGAGGTGACGCTGGTCGCGCCCGAGAACCGCAAGGGCGATGCCGTGCGGACCTGGGTGCGTTCGCTGTCCGGCTTCCAGAAGGAGGCGCTGGTGCGCTCGGCCCGCACGGGCGATGCGTGGCGCCTGGTGTCCGACGAGGGGCCCTACCTCAACGGCCACGACGCGGCTCCGTGCCCGCTCGCCTTCCTCTCGGTCGGCATGGCGGCGAGCTTCATGAACGAAATCCTCGCCCTGGCCGACCGGCAGGGCGTGACGATCCGCAAGCTCAAGCTGATCCAAGACAATTTCTACACGATGAAGGGCTCCATGCCCAAACGCACCATGGTCGGCGGGGCGGAGAACATCGAGCTGACCGTGGAGATCGACTGCGATCTGGACGACGGCGCCCTCAACGAGTTTCTGGTGAACGCCACGTATGCCTCTCCGCTCAACGGGTTGATGAGGGGACGGCTGGAGAGCCTGTTCAAGCTCGGCAAGAACGGGACGGAGCTGCCCACGGCCAAGGCGGCGGAGCTGAACGGCGCGCTCTTTCCAGATCCAGGCGATCATTTCACGACCGCCAAGCCGATCGGAGAGACGATGCTGATGGCGCCCGTCGGTCCGACGCCGAAGAAGGAGGTGGCGAAGGGCACCGCCACGGGCGGCTCGTCGCTGTCCGACGAGCAGGATCGACGCCTCAACATCGGCGCGGTCGCGGTCATGCGCGAAGACGGCATCAAGGAGGTTCAGCAGATGCAGTATTCTCCCTACGGCACATCGTTCCGCTTTCTCAGCGCCGAGGATGGGCGCGCGCCGGACGCCGACACGCTGATCAGCGCGGGGATCGGGTTCTGCTTCATGACCCAGTTCGGCCGTTTCGTGTCGATGCTGAAGCTGGACCTGACGGACTACCGCATCGTGCAGGACACGCATTTCAGCCTGGGCGGCGCCTCGGGCGGCACCGGCAGGGCGGGCGAGGCCGACCCGATCGAGACTCACGTCTATCTGCAGACGGGAGAAAGCGACGAGACGGCGCAGGAGATGCTGGATATCTCCGAGCAGACCTGCTTTCTCCACGCCTTCTGCAGAACGGATCTGAAGACGAAGCTCAGGGTCGTGCGGGTTTAGCCGCAGAGCCGGCGAAGCGCGGAGAAGCGCCGCTTTGCCGAGTGCGGCTCTCCGTCCCGCTCCGTCGGCGAGGGCCGGCAGCCCATCCTGGGCGACCGGCGCCATCGCGCCGGCTCAAGCCTGCTCGGCGCGCTTGGCTTTTTGGTGTTCGTCCTCGACCAGGCCGATTTTCCAGTAGCCGGAGATGTAGGTGTCCTCTCGCGGCACAGAGCGCTCGTTGTTGAGGTAGGCCCGCAAAGCGCGGATCACGCCGGCTTCGCCGGCGATGCAGGTCTGAACGCGGCCCTCGGGCCAGTCCATCGCGCGTACGAACGCCTCTTGCGCGGTGGAGGGGACGTGGGGGTCCGGGTGGATCAGCCAATGCGCCTCCACCCCCGCGGGCATGTCGATCTCCTGGCGATCGGCGTCCGAGGCGACCTCGAAAATCGCCACGCCTTTGGCGTCGCGCGGCATCGCCTCCAGCGCCGCGGCGGCGACGGGCAGGGCGGACGGGTCGGCGGCCACCAGATACCAATCCGCGTCGAAGCGCGTCACCTTCGGCGTGCTCGGGCCTGCAAAGCCGAGAAAGTCGCCTTGCTGCGCCCGCATGGCCCAGCGGGCGGCGGGACCGTCCTCCCCGTGCGCGACGAAGTCGATGCTCAGCTCCTGCCGCTCCGCGTCGAACCGGCGGACGGTGTAGGTGCGCCGCACAGGGGCGGGCCGGTGGTCGAGACGCCGCGCGAAGGCTTCTTTGGTTTCGCCGGGCTCCGGGATCATCAGCTTGCAGTTGCCGCCCTCCCGCCCTTCCGGAAAACCTGCCAGCTCCGGCCCGGCGAAGACGACGCGGATCATGTTGGGCGTCAGGCGCCACGCAGCCTCGACCGTCAACAGGCGCGGGCCCGGCCGGCCCGCCGCCTTCAGCACGGCCTTCTTGGCTTTGGACATCAGGCTCATCGTTTCGCGTCTCCTCCCCGGCGCTCAGAATTTGCCGGAATTGCCCCAACCGTCGCGCGGGCCGATCTCTTCTTCGTTCATCCAGTGCTCGACGATCTTGCCGCCCGCGACACGGTAAAGGTCGAAGACGGCGATGTCCTTTCCGCCCGCATGCCGCTTGCCATAGGTGACGACGAAGTCGCCCTGGCCGAGCATCTGGAACAGCATCTCGTAGGCGCCGGCAGCGTCCGAGCCCAGCCAGGCCATGAGCCCGTCGAGCCCCGCGCCGATCGTCGCCGCGTGCTGAACCACGTCCTCGGCCACGAAGCGCGCGGCCTTGTCGTGTCCGCCCTCCTGCAGAACCTGCTTGACGTATTCCAGCACCAGCGCCTTGTTCGCCGCGGCGTCGGCCTGCACGTCGACCTCCCGCGCGCCGCCGACCATGTCCTCGCCCGAGGCGGTCTGCGCGACGTAGGGCGCGATCGTATCCCAGTGCTCCAGGATCAGACCCTCGGGATCGGTGTAGAACATGTCCATCGTCACCCACCGCGCCGCCCCGTCGTTGAGCGATTGGTAGGCGCTGCAGAACACCCACGGCCCATCCTCGAAGATGCGGATGATCTCGATGTCGCGCTTGGGGTTGCGCGCCACGAAGGGTTCGAAGAAGGCCAGAAATCCCTCCGCCCCGTCGCCGACGCCGGTGGAATGCTGAGTATAGCGATGTCCGGTGTTGCGCAGCACCGCCTCGCGCGCGTTTCCGCCGGCGATCCCGTCGAGGTAGATGTCCCGCACCCGGTCGAGGCCTTTGCCCATGGTCGTCGTTCTCCTGGTTCAAGCATGGCGGCGGGCCACGGCGGCGGCCGGCCTTCGGCGCGTCCGCGTCGGTTCGAGGCCGCGGCCCGCGCCGCCGCCATCGCGGCCATGCCGTCGTTCCCCAACGCGGTCCTTCCGGGCGTTGCGTCAGGCGCGGTCGTGATAAGCTTGGCTGACCGCGAAGCTGTCTTCGAACCAGTGCCAAAGCACCACCTGACCGTCGCGCACCTTGGCGCGCAGGGCGAACGAGAATTCGCCGGTCTCCTGCCCCGAATGCGGCGTTACCGCGTTCATCAGGCCGAACACCGCAACCGTGTCGCCCGAGGCGAAGGCGTCGGCGGTCTTCCACAAGGTCGTCTGCACGTTGGCCCCGAAGACGCCGAGAAACTCGAAGATCGCGTCCTTGCCGCGCGTCTCGCCGATCCAGGGCAGGGTCTCGTCGCCCTCGTTGTGCCAGACCATGTCGTCGGCCATCAGGGGCGACATCGCCTTCGGACCCTGGCCCATGGCGGTCATGAAGGTCATGACGGTATCGAATGAGGCTTGCGTGACCGCATCCATGTGCTGCGCGTCGGCCTTGCGGGCCAGCACGACCGCCAGACCGGCGGCGGCGGAGGCGGTGAAGAACGTTCTACGATCCATGAGCGGGGTTCCTTTCGGGGGCGTCGGGATGCGAGGGGGGCGGCGGGCCTTCGTCGGTCCGCCAGTTGAGCCTGGGATTCTCGCGAAAGGCGTAGCGGTCCAGGTGGTTCGTCATGACCCGGATGACCGCGTCGAGCCCCTGCGCCTTCTCCGCCGAGGCGCGCAGCTCCAAGGCGTCGTCTGTCGCCGTCAT